>DAITQH010000024.1:0-7380 GCA_036833175.1 Candidatus Dormiibacterota bacterium | reverse complement strand
CATGCGTCGCATCTAGGCCGGATTTACTCCGGCCGTCCCCAGCGCACATGACCGCCACCTTGCGTGGCTGCGAGTAACTGCTAAGACAAGTCCCATCGATATACCGGAATGGGAGCAGCACCTGCGGCGCAGCCGCACGTGCGATGAGGGAAAACCATCCGGGTTTTCCCTCATACCCCTATGGTTTTGCGGCCGCCCCGGTCCCCGCGGGTTCCTTGTGGCGAGGCTTGACCGGAGTGAACTTGAGGCTGTCCTCGCCGTCCACGTCGATCTGCACCGTGTCGCCACGCGCGATCTTCCCGCGAAGCAGGTTCTCGGAGAGCTGGTCTTCGATCCGGCTCGTGATGACCCGCCTCAGGGGGCGCGCACCATACACCCGGTCATAGCCCTCTTTCGCAAGCAGGTCCTTCGCCGCGTCCGTGACCTCGATGATGATCTGCTGCTCGACCAGGTGCTTGCTGAGCTTGTTCAGCTGCAGGTCGACGATCTGCCGGATCTGTCCAGTGGTCAGGCTCTTGAACACGACGACCGCGTCGACGCGGTTGAGGAACTCGGGGCGGAACATCCGCTTGAGCTCTTCGTCGATCTTCTCTTTCGTGTTCTTGTGCCGGCGTTCGACCTCTTCGGACTCATCGACAACCGCAGGCTGGAACCCGAGCGAGGTGCCGGCCTGGTTGACGTCTCGAATCCCGAGGTTGGAGGTCATGATGATCACGGTGTTCGCGAAGTTGACCACCTTGCCCTTGGCATCGCTCAGGCGCCCGTCCTCGAGGATCTGCAGCAACATGTTGAAGACTTCGGGGTGGGCCTTCTCGATCTCGTCGAAGAGGATCACCGAGTAAGGCCGGCGGCGGACCGCCTCAGTCAGCTGCCCTCCCTCGTCGTAACCGACGTAGCCAGGAGGCGACCCGACCAGGCGCGCGGTCGTGTGGCGCTCCATGAACTCGGACATGTCGAGCTTGATCAAGTTGTCTTCAGAGTCGAAGAGATACTCGGCCAGGGCGCGCGCCAGCTCGGTCTTCCCGATACCCGTAGGACCGAGGAAGATGAACGAGCCAATCGGACGTTTCGGATCCTTGAGTCCCGCACGAGCGCGGCGAACCGCCTGCGAGACGGTTTTGATCGCCTCGTCCTGCCCGACCATCCGGTTGTGGAGCTCGTCCTCCATGCGCAGCAGTCTTGAGGTCTCCTCTTCGACGAGGCGCGAAACCGGCACGCCCGTCCAGGCCGCCACGATCTGAGCAATGTCCTCCTCCCCGACTTCGGGGACAGTCTCGCCCAGCTTGTCGCGCCACGCCGCTTCCTTGAGGGCAAGCTTGTCCTGCAGCTTCTTGACCTTGTCGCGCACGCTCGCCGCGGCCTCGAAGTCCTGCTTGTTGACCGAATCGTCCTGGTCTGACCGCTGCTTCTTGATCTCCTTCTGCAGCTCCTTTAGCTCATCAGGAATGGTGGTCAGCTTCATGCGGACTCGCGCGGACGCTTCGTCGATCAGGTCGATCGCCTTGTCCGGCAGAGCCCGGTCGCTGACATATCGATCGCTCAACACTGTGGCCGCGTGTACGGCGGCATCCGTGATGGTCACGCGGTGGTGCTTCTCGTACAGCGACTTCACACCATTGAGGATGTCGATCGTTTCGGCCAGCGAAGGCTGGTCGACGAACACCGGCTGGAACCGGCGCTCGAGAGCCGCGTCCTTCTCGATGTACTTGCGGTACTCGTTCAAGGTCGTGGCGCCGATGCACTGGATCTCGCCGCGCGCCAGGGCGGGCTTGAGGATGTTGGCCGCGTCGATCGCGCCTTCCGCCGCGCCGGCGCCGACGAGTGTGTGCAGCTCGTCGATGAACAGCACTACCTCACGGCTCGAGCGGATCTCGTCGAGGATCTTCTTCAAGCGCTCCTCGAACTCACCGCGGTACTTGGTGCCTGCGACGAGCGCGCCCATGTCGAGCGTCAGCACCCGCTTGTGCTGAAGCGACTCGGGCACGTTGCCAAGGATGATCTGCTGCGCGAGACCCTCGGCGATGGCGGTCTTGCCCACGCCAGGCTCGCCGATGAGGGCGGGGTTGTTCTTGGTCCGCCTGCTCAGGATCTGGATTACGCGCTCGATCTCTTTTTCGCGCCCGATCACCGGATCAAGCTGGTTGCGGCGGGCGAGCTCAGTCAGGTCGCGACCGAACTGGTCCAGCAGCGGTGTCTTCGA
Source organism: Candidatus Dormiibacterota bacterium (assembly GCA_036833175.1). GTDB lineage: Bacteria > Chloroflexota > Dormibacteria > Dormibacterales > Dormibacteraceae > Palsa-870. The sequence continues at coordinate 5,180 of DAITQH010000024.1, read as the reverse complement.
TGGCTTCTTGGGCGCGGGCTCAGCCTCAGTCTCGGCGCTCGAGTCGTGCAGCAGGCGTTCGATCTCGGACCGGACCTTCTCGAGCGTGGCTCCCAGGTCTTCGAGGACGTGCGCGGCGATGCCCTCGCCTTCGATCAGCAGCCCAAGCAGCAGGTGCTCGGTGCCGACGTAGTTGTGTCCCATCCGGCGCGCCTCTTCGAAGGAGATCTCGATCACCTTCTTGACGCGCGAGGTCGGGATGATCTGCTGGATGATGATCCTCTCGTTCCGCCCCAGGACCGATTCGATCGTCTGGCGGACCTTGCCAATCTCCACGCCAAGGTTGTTGAGGACCTTGGCGGCCAGGCCTTCACCCTCGCGGAGCAAGCCCAGGAGCAGGTGCTCTGTACCGATATAGCTGTGGTGGGATCGTTCTGCTTCTTCTTGAGCGAGCGTCAAGACCTTCTTGGCGCGCTCAGTAAATCTCTCAAACGGATACAAGGTCTATTCCTCCTGGATTCCTACGCCTACGGTGGGGCCAGCACCTCCTCGAACGTTGCTTTGGTACCCCGAGGTACCTCTGCACCTAATATAAACGTCCAACTCGGCCAACGGATTTCTTTGGGCGGAGGCGCGATGAGACCGTTTCTCGGGCGCCTTGGCGTTTACCTCCCCGCGATCGTCGCGCTGGGCCTGCCAACCGCCTTTATACCCACTGCTGAGGATTCATTCATCCTGCCTCGTGCCTCGATCGTGATCGCGGGCGCCTGCCTCGGGTCCGGGATCGCCTTACTGGCGCCAGGTGGCCCAGGACTGGGGAGGCTTCGTTGGCCGCTGCTCGCCGCCGTCGGGACGGCCATCCTTGCCTTCCTTTTCTCAATCTCCTGGCCCCTCAGCCTGGCCGGGTCCTACACACGGTACGAGTCCCTGCCGATCCGCCTCGCCTATCTCGGGCTGTTCGCCACTGCGGTCTGGCTGTTACGCGAGCGGCGCTCGAGGGAATGGGTGGTGGCGGCGCTCGTTTTCGGCACAGCCATCGCATGCCTGGAGGCCCTGCTCCAGCTGTCTCAACAGGTCCCATACCGGCCGGACGGGAACCTCGGCAATGCCAACCTGCTGGGCGCATTGATCGCTATGGCCCTTCCGCTGGCCGTCGCCCGGGGACTGCGTGGCGATCGATTCACGGTGGCCTGGTGGCTTGGCGCGGCCGTGCTTGGGGGTGGCCTGTTCGCGACCACCTCGCGGAGCGGCGGGCTCGGCGCGCTGGCGGGTTGTCTCACGCTGGCCGTCTTTGCGTTTCGAGGACGAATGGCCGCCATCGCGGCGATCGCCTCGACGGCGGTGATCGCAACCGCGCTCTTGGTGATCGTGCTCTCCCCGCTGCAATTCTTGAACGACGATCCCGCCCGGCTCAGGATTCATCTCTGGCAGGACGGGCTTCGGATGATCGCGGCCCGGCCGCTGACCGGGTGGGGCCCGGACGCAACGGGACTCACATTGGGGAGATTTCTGAGCGGCGACTGGTCCCCAGGCGTGACCTTCGACCGCATCCATTCCGGGCCGCTCGACATCGTGGCGACCCAGGGCATCCTTGGCGCCGCCGCGCTCGCCATCGTCCTCGTCATCCTGTTGCGGGGCGCCTGGCGCACTCGATTTGCCGGCGAGACGGGCGCGCTTACGGCAGCCTGCGTCGGATACAGCGTCTGGGTGCTGTTCAACTTTGATTGGGCGCCGGCCACCGGCGCTTTCTGGCTGGTGGCTGGAACGGCATGGTCGGCAGTCAGGGCCTACGAGGTCAGTCGAGCCCAACAAGGGGAACCGGCTTCGCCGGCAATCCCGCGCCCGGCGGCCTGGCGCTCCGGCGTGGCGATCGTCTTGGCGCTCGCCGCCATTGCGCTTGGAGCCTTACCGGTGCTGGCCGACGTCTGGTACCTCCAGGGCCGGACCGAGCTGTCAGTGCGGGTGGATCCGTTCCAGGCGCGCTATCACTGGGCCCTGGGCCAGGCCCTTGTCGCCCAAAACCTGACGGCACGTGGGGTGGACGAGATGTTGCGGGCGGCGGACCTCGGTGAGACCGAGCCCGGCCTCTACGTGGAGCTTGGCGACGCTGAAGCCCAGCTAGGCCGCTTCGCGGATGCGCGCAGGGACTACAAGAGAGCCCTTCAGATCGATCCCTTCTACACGCCGGCGAGCCAGCGCCTGGCTGCCATGGGAACCTGAAAGCGCCAAAAGGCGGTATTTGGGCGGGCCCACCCTACCGATTTGGCTTCCCACCCCCAAGCCGTCGCACGTACCGCATCCAGCTTGGATCGAACCTGGAAGAAGGTCAACCCTGCCTGTTAAGAGCCGCCGCCGTCGGAGCTAGGACTCGTCCTCGACTTCGTCGTACTCGGCCGGCCGCGTCTCGGCACGCCCGTTGGCCAGGCTGGCCGGCGGCGCGGAGAGCTGCTTCAGGCTGAGCGAGATCCGCCGCCGGGCGGTGTCGATCCCGATCACCTTCACCTGCAGGTCCTCCCCCACCTTCAGCACGTCCTCAGTCCGCTCGACGTGGTCCCACGACAGCTCGGAGATGTGGAGCAGCCCCTCGATCCCCTGCATGATCTGCAGGAAAGCGCCGTACTTCTTGGTCTTGGTGACCTGCCCCTCGACGATCGAGCCGATCGGCATGGACTGCACGAGCCTCTCCCACGGGTCCTGCTGCAGCTGGCGCAGCGACAGCGAGATGCGCGTCTGCTCCGGGTCGAGCTTGATCACCTTGACGGTGACCTCCTCGCCGAGCTGAAGCACGTCGGTGACCTTGGAAACGCGGTCCCACGACAGCTCGGAGATGTGGATCAACCCGTCGGCGCCACCGATGTCCACGAAAGCGCCGTAGCTGGTGATGCCAGAGACGGTTCCGTTCACGGTGGCCCCGGTCTGGAGCCGGCTGAAGAGCTCTTCGCGCTTGCGCGCGCGATCTTCGTCCTCGGCAGCCTTCTGGCTGACGATCAGCCGGTTGCGCTTGCGGTTGACCTCGAGGATCTTCACCGGGATGCGCTGGCTTACGAGCGACTCCAGGCTGCCGGCGTAGGCGCGCGCGACCTGGCTCGAGGGCAGGAAGCCCCGCAGGCCCAGGATGTTGACGATCAGGCCGCCCTTGTTCTGCTCGCGCACGTCGGCTTCGATCACCGAGCCGTCCGCCTGCTTCTCAGCGGCGACGATCCAGGTCGTCTCCGCCCGCGCCCGGCGCAGGCTGAGGACCACGTTGCCTTCCTCGTTCTCAGGCTGGAGGACGTAGACCTTGATCTGGTCGCCGGGCTCTAGCCCGACCGAGTCCGCGTCGCCGCGCATGCCGAGCTCTTTGCTCGAGATGACGCCTTCCGCCTTTGCCCCGATATCGACCAGCACCTCGTCCGCGTCGACCCGCACCACGATTCCATCCACGATGTCCCCGTGGTTCGGGGTCTTGAAGGCCTCCTGGTCGTAATGGAGGTAGTCCTCCATCGTCATCGCGTAGGCTGAGTCTTCGGGCGCCTCCTTCGGTTCAGTCAGGACAGCACCGGACTCATTGGACAACGCACGTACCCCCTCAGGTTTATTGGTGTGGTGTTGGTCGTCATAACGGCCTCCGCCAATACGAACTCACATTGTATCGCAGAAAGACGCGCTATCCGGAAAACCCTTTCGCTAGATCGAGGTTGTCGATCAGGCGTGTCGACCCGATCCTCACGGCAAGCACAGCCAGCGTTCCCGGCGGCCTGAAAGTACGCGGATCTACGACCTCCGCGTATTCGACCCTGGCGAGCGGCTCAGCCTCGAGCCGGGCGCGGAGAATGCCCTGAAGACGCTCCGGTCGTCGCTCCCCCGAGGCAAATGCCTCCGCGGCCAGGCGCAAGGCTGCGCTCAGCGACACGGCCGCCTGGCGCTCCGCGGGGCTCAGATAGGCGTTGCGCGAGCTCAAGGCCAACCCGTCGGCCTCCCGGACGGTCGGGCAGACGCGGACATCGACCGGGAAGTCGAGGTCGGCCGCGAGCCGCTTGATCACTGCGACCTGCTGCGCGTCCTTTTGCCCGAAGTACGCGCGATCGGGTTCCACCGACGTGAACAGCTTGCTGACCACTGTAGCAACGCCTTCGAAATGCCCGGGGCGCGCCGCCCCTTCGAGCGGATCGCCGATTCCAGCAACGTGCACACGCGTGCTCGACCCGGGCGGGTACATGACCTCAACGGGCGGCTGGTAGACGGCGTCCACACCCGCCCGCGCCATCAAGCTCGCGTCGCGAGCGAGGTCACGCGGGTACCGCTCGAAGTCCTCCCCGGGAACGAACTGGATCGGGTTCACGAACACGCTGACCACGACGATCGCGTTTTCGGATCGCGCCTGTTCGAACAGGCTGAGATGCCCGGCGTGGAGCGCCCCCATGGTCGGCACAAGGCCGATCTCGAGGCCCTCACCCCGCCACCGCCGCGACACTTCGCGCATCGCAGCGGGGGTTTCGAATACGGGCGCGCGACTATCCGGCGCCGTACTTGACCTCTTCCCTGTCTCCGCTCGCCGTCGACGCGGCCGCCGAGGCGTTGGCCGAGTAAGCGTGCTCGGGCCCTGGAAACTCGCCAGAGCCGACCTCGCGGGCAAACCGCTGCGCCGCGTTGGCGATCTCCTCGGCGAGGTTGGCGTAACGCTTGACGAACTTGGGCGCCTTGCCCGTGGTCATGCCCAGCATGTCGTGAAGCACCAGCACCTGGCCGTCCGTCGCCGCGCCCGCGCCGATGCCGATCGTCGGAATGCGAAGGGCCTGGGTGACCCGACCGGCGAGCTCGCCCGGCACACCCTCGAGCACGAGGCTGAAGGCGCCGGCCTGCTCGAGCTCTTTGGCGTCGGCAAGGATCCGGGCCGCCTGGGCCTGGCCCTTGCCCTGGACTTTGAACCCGCCCATCTGGTGCACGAACTGCGGGGTCAGGCCAAGGTGACCCATTACCGGGATGCCCATCTCGGTCAGACGGCGAGTTATCTCCGCCGTGCGACCGCCGCCCTCTAGCTTGACCGCATGCATGCCGCCCTCCTGGAGGAACCGGCCGGCACTTGCGATGGCCTGCTCGACGGAAACGTGGTAGGACATGAACGGCAGGTCGCCGACGAGAAGAGCCTGCCGGGAGCCGCGGGAAACGGCCTTGGCGTGGTGGATCATCTCGTCCAGGGTCACCGGCAGCGTGGTCGGGTA
>DAITQH010000023.1:0-28339 GCA_036833175.1 Candidatus Dormiibacterota bacterium | reverse complement strand
GCCCGATCTCCGCGCGGTTGAGGTTTTTCCCTGCGAACTCGGCGACGATGGCGCCCTTGAAGATCACGAGCACTCGGTCGGAAAGGCTAAGCAGCTCATCGAGGTCCTCGCTGATGAGCAAAACCCCTGCCCCGCGCTCGCGGTGCCGAATCAACTGAGCGCGCACCATCGCCGCCGACGCCACGTCGAGCCCCCGCGTTGGTTGCGCTGCGATTATCACGTCGGGTTCCTCGGCCAGCTCGCGCGCAAGCAGCACCCGCTGCAGGCCACCACCCGACAGCTCCGCCAACATGGATCCGGGCCGGTTGGTCGGGATGTTGAACTTGTCAATCAGGCTACGGGCCAGTGAAGCAATGCGTCCGGTCCAAAGCCAGAGCGGATGGCTCATCGACCTGCTCCCGTACCGCCTGAATGCCAGATTGTCGGCAATCGACATCGTGCCTACCAGGCCGCGATTGAGCCGGTCCTCGGGAATGTGCGCAAGGGCTGCGGTTGAGCAGGAGCGCCGGCCGGAGGCCGGCTTGATGATCCCCGCAGCAACTTCGGCCAGCGCGGTCTGGCCGTTTCCACTGATGCCGGCAACTCCGACTATCTCCTTTCTGCGCAGGGTTAGATCGACGCTGTCGAGCGCTTTGACGCCCCTGCCTTCGACCGTAACCGAGCTCAGCGTGAGCAGGGTTTCCCCGGCTGCTCCAGAGCTCGACACTAGGCTGTTATCGGCGTCGCTGGCACCGACCATCAAGACGCTCATCTGCCTATGGTCGAGACCGCCAACGCTGCGATCTGCGACCACCCGCCCGTGGCGAAGGATGGTCACCTCGTCGGCCACCTCGCTCACCTCACGGAGCCGATGCGTGATGAAGATGATCGCCTTGCCATCGGCGGCGAGCCTTCGCATCGATGTGAAGAGGGCGACCGCCTGAGGCGGGCTCAGCACCGCGGTGGGCTCGTCGAGGATCAGGATGTCGAGCCCGCGATAGAGAAGCTTGAGGATGGCCAGCTGCTGGAGCTCGCCGACGCTGAGCGCCCACGCCGGCGTGCGTGGCTCCAACCGAAAGCCTGCTGAGCGAGCTCGGGCCGCGACATCTTTCTCCGCCTGACGGTTCCCCCACGCGTTGGTGCCGAGGACGACGTTCTCGGTGACCGTGAACCGTGGAACGAGCCTGAAGTCCTGATGGACGACACCGATGCCCGCCTGGAGCGCGGCGCGCGGCGAGCCAAGGGTCAGCGTGTGGCCTCGGACGACGACGTTTCCCGCATCAGGCAGGTACTGGCCGCACAGGATCGAGATGAGGGTGGTCTTCCCAGCCCCGTTCTCGCCGAGGAGAGCGCGTATCTCGCCCTCATGAATGGTCAGATCGACGTTGTCGTTCGCCAGTCGGTCGCCAAACGATTTGCTGATCCCCTTGGCTTCGAGCACGGGAAGGAAAGCGCTCGGGGCGGCCTCCTCACCGGACGCCGCCCCTGCAGAGGACTTATCGGTCAGCACCACATCTCGGCTGTGACAGCTACTGGCTTACCTTGCCGTCGACTCCTTTGACGAAGAAGTTGGTCTTTGTATAGATGTCGGCGGTGGTCCATGTCGTCCCCGAGGGAATGCGCAACTTGCCAGTGTTGTCATAGATGGGTCCAGTAAAAACCTTGATCTTTCCGCTCTTCAGGTCGGCGATCGCCTGTTGAAATTTGGCCGCGACGTCAGCCGGGACGTTCGAGTTGAGAGGTCCGACCGCGATGAGGCCTGACTCGAGATCGCCTGAGTAGTCGTCTGCCTTCCACGTGCCGTTTTGCAAAGCCGTCACCTGGTCCTGAGCGTATTTGCTCCAGTCGTAATAGGTGCCGGTGAGGTAGGCGGTCGGCGCGATATCATGCGTGTCGGCCTCGGATCCGATGCTGTAGATCTTTGCCGCCGCCGAGGCGAGAAGCGTTGCCGTCGAGTCCTCGTGCTGTGCCGTCACGTCGGCGTTGGCCTGGATCAGAGAGTTGGCAGCCTCGGTCTCTTTCGGCGGGTCGTACCACGTGTTGGTCACGCTGATCTTCACTATCGCTTGCGGATTCACCGACTGCACACCAAGCGCAAAGCCATTGACGCCCGCGACGACCGATGGGATTGTGTGAGCAACGACGAAGCCGATCTTGTTGGTCTTCGTCATCAGACCGGCCGCCACTCCGGTCGCGTAGCGCGCCTCCCACAGGTTGCCGTAAACGGTCGACACGTTGGGGAGCGGCGCCTGCGTGTTAGGGCCGATCCCAATGAACTTCACGTCGGGATGCTTCTTCGCCTCCTGCGTGGTGAACGGCTGGTAACCGAACGCAGTGGCGAAGATCATCTTGTTGCCCTTGCGAATCAAGTCCTCGTAGACCGGGATGACGTCCGCACTCTCGGCGATTGGGCCGACGGCGATAGTCTCGACGCCAAGCTTGGTCTCGAGGTCTTGCCGTGCCCGGTCCCATTGGAGAGTCCAGCCTGACCCGTTGACGGGGTCGACCCAGATGAATGCGACCTTCAATTTGTTGCTTGTGGGCGTCGTTGAGGTGCCACCGCAAGCAGCGACCACGAACAATGCCGCCAACGCCAATGCGACGATCCTGGCCAGTCTCATGCTCGCCTCCCCTAAACATGACTATCGAACGCGGGCGCCGAATGCCGTGATTCTAGGCACGGCTTGGGAAGGTGTAAAGCAAGTGACTGCTAGTGGATTGGTACGATCCGCGACTATGACCGCCGGAGGCCTGTTTCAACCGGGTCGCATCGGTTCGGTCGAAATCGCGAACCGAATCGTGCGAGCGGGCACATCCGAGACTGCGGCCGGAGAATCCGGGGAGATCACCGACAAACTCGTCGAAATCTATGAGGATCTCGCTCGAAACCGGGTCGGTCTGATACTCAGCGGCCACATGTATTGCCACACGCGGGGCCAGTACGCAACCCGCCAGGTTGGCATCCACGAGGACGGCATGGTGCCGGGGCTCGCTCGCCTCGCCGAGGCCGTGCATCGCCATGGCGGGAAGGTATTCGCGCAGCTCGCTCATGCGGGCAGCCAATCGCGGGTGGTGGGCAACCGCCCTCTGGCGCCGTCGCCAATCCCCAACGCGCTTACCGGTCGCGTGGTAGAGGCCGCAACCGAGACAGAGATCCAGGAGGCCATCGCAGCGTTTGCGGCAGGTGCTGCGCGAGCTGTCCAGGCAGGATTCGATGGCGTGCACATCCACGGCGCCAACGGGTACCTCATCAGCGAGTTCTCATCGCCATTGACGAATAAGCGAACCGATAGGTGGGGAGGTTTGCCAGAGGCTCGCGACACCTTCTTCGTCGAGGTGCTGAAAGCAGTTCGCAGAGCGGTGCCATCGAGAATAGCCGTGACCGTCAAGGTCGGCCTAGAGGACGCGGTGCCCGGCGGCATGCAGCTTGCCGAGGGGGTGCGACGAGGTGGGATCCTCGCCAGCGTTGGCGCCGATGCGATCGAGGTGTCGTGCAACGCGATGCGCCTGCCCAGCGACTCGGCAAAGGAATACGTGGCGGTAGGCCCACGACGGGCATTGGGGGACCTGCTGCTGCACCGCTTGATGTCGCCGCCGCATCCAGAGGCGTACTTTCTGGAGCCGGCCCGCCTGCTCAGACAGCGCGTCTCCAAGCCGATCATCCTGGTGGGCGGCATCCGGATCCCGGCGACGATGGAAAGGATCGTCGCGAGCGGCGACGCCGATTTCATCGCGCTGGCCAGGCCGTTCATCCGCGAGCCGGACCTCGTCAAGAAGCTCGCCGGCGGTCGTCGCGGACCGGTTGCGTGCACCTCGTGCAATCTCTGCCTAATGCACGAGTCGCACCACTCGCTGCGATGTTGGCGCACACCGAGGCGCAGGCTTTTGGAACATGCGCTCTATCGCCTTCGTGGAGGATTCCGCGAAACGCACCGACCCCACACTGCCTAGTCCCTCGTTAATTGTGGTTCCATTGGGCGGATGTCCGTCCCAGGAGCAAAGCCGTGAGGATCGATTTCAAAGGGCTGTTCCCGGCCACGGTGCTGCCGATGACCGAGGACGCGCAGATCGACGAGCCCACCCTACGCCGCTACATGAGGCACGTCGCCGAAACCACGATCCACGGCGTGGCCATCAACGTGGACACCGGAGAGGCAGCGCATCTCTCACACGAGGAGCGCGTGCGGGTGCTCGAGATCGTGGTCGACGAGATCGGCGATCGCCTGCCGGTGATCGCCGGCCTCCCGGCACAGTTCACCGACCAAGCGGTCGCCTTCGGTCGCGACTACAAGGCCGCCGGCGCTTCCGCATTTCTCGTGTTTCCCCTTTCCGCCTTTCAGGGGGCTCCCCTCGACGCGGACATGGTGGTTCGGTATCACACCGCCGTGGGGGACAAGGTCGGCCTGCCGCTCGTCCTTTTCAACCTCTTGCCTGCATTGGGCGGCGTTCTCCTGCCGGCGGAGATCATCGGCCGGCTCTGCAGCCTTGCGCCCGTCGTCGCGATCAAAGACGCTTCGTTCGACGAAAAGACCTTCGTTGAGCTGGTCGCGGCGGTCCGGCAGCAGCCGAGATCGATCGCGATTCTCACCGGCGACGATCCATTCATCTACGAATCGTTCGAGCTCGGGGCCGACGGCGCTCTCCTCGGATTCGGCGCTGTGCCCACTCGCCAGCTTGCCGAGATGGTCGACCTGGCCGTTTCGGGCCGCTTGGCAGAGTCCAAGGCGATTATGGATCGCCTCACGCCGCTCGAAAGAGCAATGTTCGCGACGCCGGTGCGCAACTACCGAGCGCGGGCGAAGGAAGCGCTTGTCATGCAGGGCATCCTTCCGCGTGCAACGGTGCGCGAGCCACTGCTGCCGGCATCTCAGGCCGAGCGCGATGCGATACGCAAGGCCATGATCGCGGCCGGCGAGCTGGCGCCCAGCCTCGCCGTCGGCTGAGAATTCGGCCGCCTAGGCGGCAAGCGCCGGCGCGACCTTGGTGAACAGCAGCTCGACCATGTCCTCCACGTTCCCGCCCGCAGGCGCGAACGGCAAGATCGCCACCTCCTCTATCCCCCTGCCCTTCAACTTGCGGAGCTTGGCAACGCATTCGGTGGGGTCGCCGGCCACGGTCAGGTCTTCAATCAGCTCTTGTGACAATCTGGCGACGACCCAGTCGACCTCGTCCGCATCCCACGCATGCCTGCTCTTCTCGACGAAGTCGAGGACGTCCGCCGGGATCGTGTAACCGATCTCGGTCAGCATCTTGCGGCTGCTCCGCAGGGCCAGGGCGAGCCCGCGCGCCGCTCCACGTCGAGCCGCGGTCGAGTCAGGGCCGACCGACAGGTAGATCCAGCAGGCCTTGCGCAACGGAGGCAATGCCTTATCACGGCTCGCCTCGGCTTCATGAATGCTCTTCAGGGCGTAGTCGAGGCCCAATCCTTGGACAAAGCTGCCGATCAGGACGGCATCGGCCAGTCGCGCAGCGACGGCCAGCATTTTCGGACCGCGAGCCGCGACGTAAATCGGAATCGCGGCTGACGGTTTGAAGTCGAGGCAGTCGTCGAGAAACTGGATCTGCTTCCCCTGGTACGAGAACGCCTTGGGTTCATTCCACATCCGCCTGCAGAGCTCGATGCATTCGGTAACCGCCTGCGCGGGCAATCGTGGCGTCAGCCCCAATGCAGCGAAGCCTGTGGAACCGGCGCCTAGCCCCAGCAGCGCGCGTCCACCGCTGAGCTCCTGAAGGGTCGCCGCCGCTGCGGCGGTCAGCGCCGGGTGCCTGATGTACGGATCGGTGATGCAGATGCCGATCGAAACCCGGGTGGTCACCGCGCCGATGGCTCCAAGCTGCACCCATGGGTCGCGCAGGAAGTGCTCGTCGGCGACCCACAGCCGGCTCAGGTTCTCGTGCCGTTCGAGATCCCGCGCCCATTGGATCACCCCTCTCGAATCCTCGTCGCCGAGGAAAGCCAGCCCAAACAGCATCAGGACGAGCTCACTCGTCGACGAAGGCGACGATGCGGCACGGCGAGGCCTCTCCACCCTCGATCGGAATCGGGAAGGCGCCGATCATGCACCGCTTGTTGAGCACCTGCTCGACATCGCCGCCCAGGTTCTCCACGTGAGTGATGCCGTGACGGAAGGGGACCCGATGCATCACGAACAGGTCCTCCTCGGGCCAGATGTCGTTGACCTTCTTGCCCATCCGCTTCTCGTACTCGCGTGTCGCGTCCGGCCGCTTGGTACGAATCGTGGTGTTCATCGGGTGATCGCCCGAGCCGCAATCGACGGCGGTCCACGCCAGCTCCATCTCCACAATCCACTCTGCGAGCGAGCGATCCCCACCAGGGTGGCGCAGAAAATAGCGCTCCTCGTCCTCTTCCGGCCGTCCGTTGAAGAAGCGATGCCAGCCTGTGTGGAAGACGACGATGTCCCCTTTTTTGATCTCCATGCGGTCGGTGACTTGCTTGGGCGTGATGACCGACCAGTCCTCCATCTCGTCAGAGAGGTCGACGATCACTCCTTCCCGACACAGGGTGGTCAGGGGCACCGATGCGATGTCCTTGCCGCCGGACACTATGTGCATCTGACCGTCGAAGTGCGTCCCGGCATGTAGCGGCGTCTCCAGGTACTGCGAAACGATCCCGTTGGTCGCGTGCCGCTGGATATAGCTCAGCTTGGGGGAGGGGTAGCCGACCCAACCGGGCGTGTGGATCGAGAACGTGTGCGTGAGGTCGACCAACTTCGGCTGCTTCATTAGTGGCCCTCCGGTTGACGTGCGACGGCGTCGATCTCCACCAACGCGTCTGGCAGGACGAAAGCCGAGACCTCCACGAGCGTACTCGCCGGCCGGCTTTCGCCAAAGAATTTGCGGCGCACGGTGTTGACCGCAGCGCGATCGCCGATGCGGCGGAGGTAAACGGTGACCTTGACGACGTCTTCGAAGCTCGCGCCGGCCTTCGCGAGCACCGCCCCTATGTTCTCGTGCACCCGCTCGGCCTGGGCGACCACGTCGTCGCCGCCGATCAGCGCGCCGGAGGCGTCCAGGGCAAGCATTCCTGAAATCCAGATCCAACCGTCCGCGACCACGCCGTCCGCGTAATGGCTGATGGGCTCCGGGAGCTGCTCGGGAAGTCGTAGCCGTTGCAGTTGGGTCACGGATTGCCTCCTTTCTGTAACGCCCGTGGATCCAAGGTTTCTTGACACGCCTTCCGGGCGACTATATAGTCCGGTCGAGTAATTGTCGGACAAATTACCGAATTGCGGGCGAGGGAAGGCAGATGACTGATCGACTGGCCACTTCCAAAGTGCGTGCTGCGTTAGCCGTCGGGGCGCTGCTGGTGCTCGCCGCATGCGGGTCGAGCGCAACTGAGGGCGCCAAACCCAAGACTTACACCGGCACGCTTACCTTCGCCAGCTTCAACCCGTTCACCGGTCCGGATGCCAGCTTCGGCCCTGAGATGGCCGCCGGCTGCATACCAGCCGCCAAAACCATCAACGATGCCGGCGGCGTGCTCGGGCACCAGGTGACGTGCGTCGCCGTCGACACCCGTGGCGACCCCGCCGACGCTGTCCCCGCCGCCCAGAAGATGATCGCCACGACCTCAAACCTGGTCGGCATGAACGGGCCCAGCTCCGATGAGGCGCTGGCGACGGTTCCGATCATCGACCGGGCGCACCTGCCGATGTTTGCGGACTCGGGCCAGGCCGCATTTGACAAGAGCACCTACAAGTACTTCTACCGGCTGACCCCGCCCGACGACGCCGCCGGCGTCGCGATGGCGATCTATGCCTACAACAAGGGCTACCGGAGGGGCGCTGCGGTGTTCGGCAACGACCTCAGCTCACAGGGCAACGTTCCCAACCTCCTGAGCGCATTCGCGAAGCTCGGCGGCCAGATCGTCATCAGCCAGACCCTCACGCTGGACCAGAGCTCATATCGTTCCGAGGTCACGCAGCTAGTGGCGGCCAATCCCGACGTGATCTTCACCGAAGCCGACCCGCAGACCGACGCCGCCTACCTCAGCCAGCTGCAGCAGCTGCACGGCATGATTCCCGTCGTCGGCACTCAGCCGACCGTTCAGCCACCCTGGATCAAGGCCGTCAGCGGTGCCATCGGCAGAAGCACCCTTTCGCAGAACTTCGCGGCCGCTCAACCGTTTTCGACGTCGCAGGGACCGGCCTGGGATGTCTACAACACGGCGCTTCTCGCCTCGGCCTCCGACGTGCCTCAACCTGACCAGTGGAGCCAGGACCCGTACACCGAAACCGACTACGACGCGATCATCATGATGGCGCTGGCCATGCTCGAGGCGAAAACGCCCGACCCCAGCTTCTACAACGCTTTCATCCCGAAAGTGGTCGGGAATGCCGCGGGCGCGACCGAGGTCCATTCGTTCAAAGAGGGGATGGACGCGATCGCGGCCGGCAAGACGATCAACTATGTTGGCGCGGGCGGCCCCATCGCGTTCGATGAGTTCCAGAACTCCACCGGCGCTTTCGAGCTGATCGGCTACGCGAGCAATGGCACCAATCCTCAGCTTGCCGTCGTCAGCGCCGAAGACATCGCGAAGCTGCGTAAATGACGGCGCCCGGACGAATCGCAAGCTGACCACCGAGCAACCAGCCTCAGAGACAGATCGCGTGTCCCAGGTGTTGACGTGGAGCAGCTGATCCCGGCGTTTGGTTTCGGGCTCATCACCGCCTCGATCCTCGCGATCGCGGCGGTCGGGTTCACGCTGCAGTTCAGCGTCACCAACATCCTGAACCTGGCCTATGGGGACATCATGACCGCCTGTGCTTTTGCGGCCTACCTCGCCAACCATGCCGGCGTCAACATCTGGATCAGCCTGGTTGTCGGTGCCCTGTTCGGCGCCGTCTTTTCGATGCTTCTCAACCGCTTCGTGTATTTCGGTTTCGTCAAAAGAGGCACCCGGCTCTTCGCGATGATCATCGTCACGATCGCGGTCAGCCTGATCATCCAGAACGTGCTGCTGGCGATCTTCCGGCCGACCTTCTTCAGCTATCAAGCGTCGCAAGGCCCGTCCTACCACCTTGGCTCGATGGTGTTCACCGCCAGCCAGCTGGCGATCATGGCGATTGCATTGGTGGCCATGGTTTGCGTCCACCTCCTGTTGACGCAAACGCAGCTGGGCCGGGCGATGCGCGCGACCGCGACCAATCCTGGCCTTGCGCGCAGCTCTGGGATCCCAACCGACCAGGTGATCGACGCGGCCTGGCTGCTGTCAGGGGCCCTGTGCGGCATCGCGGGCGTGGCGCTCGTGCTCAACACAGCGACCTTTAGCGAAACCACTGGCGCCGCCTTCCTGGTTCCGATCATCGCGGCGGCAGTCCTTGGCGGTATCGGTCAACCCTACGGTGCAATGCTCGGAGCGCTCACCATCGGCGTCGTAGGCGAGATGGCGGCGACGCTGATCAGCCCTTCCTACAAGGATGTCGTCGCCTTCGTGATCTTGATAGTGGTCCTCCTCGTCCGTCCGCAGGGGATCCTGTCTGAGATCGCGTCGGCCAAGGAGGTGGCGGCATGAGCGACGCGATGCAGTTCTACATCTCGACGCTGCTGATCTATCTCTTCATCGACATCATTGGCGTGCTCGGCCTGAACCTGCAGTTCGGAGTCGCGGGCATCATCAATTTCGCCTACATCGTCTTCGTCGCAGTCGGCGCCTACACGGCCGGGGTGGTGTCGCTTGGTCCCGACTATCCGGGCAACTTTCAGCACTACGTGTTTGGCGCCAGCTGGCCTTTCCCGCTGCCCATCCTGGCAGGCGGCGCGGCCGCGGGCCTGCTTTCGCTGGTCGTCGGCGTCATTAGCTTGCGGCGTCTCCGCAGCGACTACCAGGCCATGGTCATGCTCGTGCTCTCTCTCATCGCGACGCTGGTCGCGTCGAACGCGACCGGCCTCGTCAACGGGCCCGCGGGGCTCGCCACGGTTCCACAGCCGCTGTTCGACCAGCTCGGCCTCCCTTACCTCGAGTACCAGTGGGTCTACACGGGCTGGTGCCTGTTCCTCACAGTGGTCATATTCCTGTTCGTGCGGGCCATCACCAGGTCCCCGCTCGGCCGGACGCTGCGAGCGATGCGCGACAACGACCGCGCGGCGGCGGCGGTCGGCAAGAACATCACGGCGCTCCGGCTGATGATCTTCGTCGTCGGCGGGGTGATCGCCGGCATCAGCGGCGCGGTTTTCGTCGAGTTCATCCAGGCGTGGTCGCCAGGTTCGTGGCTCTATCCCGAGACGTTCGTCTTCCTGGCCGCGGTCCTCGTCGGTGGAGCGGCGAACAACTGGGGCGTCATGCTCGGCACCCTGCTGGTCCCAGTGGGCTTCCTCGAGGCGACACGCTATCTGCCACCGATCTTCTATCAGGGATTCATCGAGGCGATGCAGTGGGTCTGCGTGGGGCTGCTGATTCTGCTGTTCCTATGGTTCCGACCCAATGGCATCTTTCCCGAGAAACCTGGCCGTTTCAAGCCGCGAGCTGCGGCGCTCTCGAGGCCTGCCGAGTAAATGGAGTCTCAGCCCAAGCCAATCCTCGCCGTGAGCGACGTTCGGCGTGATTACGGAGGTCTGAAGGCAGTCGACGGCGCCTCGTTCTCCGCAATGCCCGGCCGCATCACCGGCCTCATCGGCCCCAACGGCGCCGGCAAGTCGACGCTCATCGGCATCATCGGCGGCCAGATCAAGCCCGACGGGGGTTCGATCACGTTCGACGGTCGCGACATCACCGGCCTTGCTCCGCACAAGATTGCGCGACGCGGGATGGTGCGCACATTCCAGCTGTCAGCCGAGTTCACCAAGCTGACGGTGCTGGAGAACCTCCTCGTCGCTGTGCCGGATCAGAAGGGCGAATCGCTGCTAGGCGCTGAGCTCAGCCGCCTTTACTGGGGTCGCAGCGAGGCCGCCAACGTCGATGCGGCGCGCGATGTCCTCGATCGGTTTGAGATGAGCCCCAAGGAGAACGAGCTGGCCGGCAACCTCAGTGGCGGCCAGAAGCGGCTGCTGGAGATCATGCGCGCGCTGATGACCAAACCCAAGATGCTCCTGCTCGACGAACCGTTCGCCGGCGTGAACCCGACGTTGGCGCGCCAGATCGAGCAGTACCTGCTCGACCTTCGAGATGAGGGGCTCTCGATGATCATGGTCGAGCACGAGCTCGCGGTGGTGGAACGGCTGTGCGAGCCAGTGGTCGTGATGGCCCAGGGCAAGGTCATCTCCGAGGGTTCGATGCGCGACGTCAGCGCGCGAAAGGAAGTGCTGGATGCCTACCTCGTCGGCTGACGGGACCGGTAGGCCGGCAGCCTATCTGCAGGTCGATGACCTGAGTGCCGGCTACGGAGCGTCTGTCATCGTCAACGGCGCGTCGGCCAGCGTCGGGCACGGAGAGATCGTGACCATCGTCGGCCCCAACGGAGCCGGCAAGAGCACGTTCCTGAAAGCCATCGTCGGCATGATCCCGGCGATCAGCGGCAAGGTGCGCCTCGGTGACGAGGACGTCACCAACATGAAGGCGAACAACCTCGCCAAGCGGGGGCTCGGCTACGTGCCGCAGGTGAACGACGTGTTCGACACACTCTCGGTTCTCGACAACCTTGCGATCGGGGGCTACCTGTTGAGCAGACCCGACGCCGCGAGGCGCGCGGAGGTGGTGCTCGAGACGTTCCCAGCCCTCAAGACGATGCTGAAGCGAACGGCCAACAAGCTCAGCGGAGGCGAGCGGAAGATGCTGGCGATCGCGAGGGTGTTGATGCTGGAGCCCCACCTCCTCGTCCTCGACGAACCCACCTCCAACCTGAGCGCAGAGCTCTCGAGGATGCTGCTCGAGGAGCATATCCGTCGCCTCGGGAAGGGCGGTACCGCCCTTCTCATCGTCGAGCAAAAGGCGCTGGCGGCCCTGACGATCTCCGACTGGGCGTACGTGATGGCAGCGGGGACGATGAAGGTCTCCTCAGCCGCGAAGGACTTGCTGGCGCGAAAGGACATCGGCGAAGTATTTCTCGGCCGGAGCACCGAGGAGGCGGACGTTCAACGGGCATCCGGCGGGATGGGTTAGAGGAGAACGAGATGGACACCGTCAACAGCAAGACTGTCCTCGACATCGTCATGCCACCCAAAAGCGGCAAGGCGGTCGAGCTGAAACAAGGCCAGCGCATCCGCATCACCGATCTGGAGGGCAAGCAGGTATGCGATGTGGCGGTGTTCAACATGGAGAACCTGCGCGAGAAGCTCTCCACCTCCTACTCGCGCACGCGCTATCCGATGAAGGTGACGGGCGATTACATTCCGCGCGACCATCTCACCGAAGGCGACACGCTCATGTCAACGCTGTGCCGGCCGATGATGACCATCGTCAAGGAGACGGCCAAGATCAAGGGCGTGCACGACACGCACCACCGGATGTGCAACCGCTACCTGTATGAGTCAAACGGGTACGGGCCGCGCGACGGATGCCAGGAACAGATCGCCGCTGCCGTGGCGCCGTACGGGATCGCGTCTGAGGACCTGCCCGACACGTTCGACCTGAACATGAACTTCACCCATGACTGCGAAAACCACAGGTGGTGGATCAAGGAACCTGTCAACGAGCCCGGCGACTACGTCGAGATGCGGGCTGAGATGGACGTGCTGGTCGGGCTCTCGAACTGCCCGCTGGACGTCATGGTTCCGTGCAACGCATTCAACTGCACACCGCTGCGCGTGCAGGTATTCGAGGCTTAGCGGCTGTGGATCTCGGGCTGACCGACAAGGTCGCGTTCGTGACAGGTGCGAGCAAGGGCATCGGTCGGGCCGTCGCCGAGCAGCTTGCGTCCGAGGGTGCCAACGTGGTCATCACGGCAAGGACTGCCGGGCCGCTCGAGCGGACTGCCACCGACATCGCCGCCAAGAGCGGACGGACCATCATCCCGCTCGCCGGTGACATGAGCAAGCCCGAGGATGTGGACCGGTGCGTGAAGGAGACCCTGGATCGGTTCGGCCATATCGACATCCTGGTCACCTGCGCGGGCAGCTCGCCGGGCGGCCTGCTCGAAGAGCTCACCGAGGAACATTGGCTCTCGAGCCTCAACCTGAAGTTCATGGGTTATGTCCGGTCCGTGCGGGCGGTCATCCCGCACATGCGCGAGCGTGGAGAAGGGGCGATCGTGCTGGTGGTCGGCAACGACGGCTTGAAGCCGAGCTACTGGGAGATGACGGCGGGCGTGGCCAACGCCGCCGATATCAACTTCGCCTCCTCGGTGGCCGAGCAGTACGGCCGCTACGGCGTCCGCATCAACACGGTCAACCCCGGGCCGGTCAACACGGACCGCTGGGACGGGCTCGAGAAGGCCTTCGCCCGCGACAAGAAGGTGGACCAGGATCGCGCGCATGAGCTGGCCATCTCGTCGATCCCGCTGAACCGTATATGCGAGCCGCACGAGGTGGCCTCCCTGGTCACCTTCCTGGTGTCGCCGAGGGCCTACTTCATCAACGGAGCTCACATTCCCATCGACGGCGCCCAGCGCAAAGCGCTGATGGACGTCTGATGGGACAAGTGACCGAGGTCTTGATTCCTGCCGGCGAGGGTCGGGCCTTTCATGTTCCAAACGGCGCCCTGCTGGAGATCATCGACGTCGAAGGCCAGCAGGTGGCGGACTTCATATCGATCATCGAAAACGACCCAAAGGAGTGGCTGTCGGCCACCCACACACGCTCGACGACGCTGCGGCTGAACCTGAACATTGGCGATCGCCTCCAGACCAACTGGAGGCGCGATATGTACGAGGTTGTCAGCGACGACGTCGGCATGCACGACCTCATCACATCCATGTGCGATGCGCGCCGGTACCGAATCGATTACGGGGTCGAGAACCATCGGAGCTGCCGGAGTAACTTCCTCGAAGCGCTCGCCCCATGGCGATACCAGGAGTGGCAGATACCAGACGTGATCAACGTCTTCCAGAACGCGCCGATCCATGCGGACCGGACATTCGGAAACGAGATTCCGCTCAGCAAGCCGGGCGACAAGATTGTCTTGCGCGCTCTTCTGGACGGCATCGTGGCGGCTATCTCGGCGTGTCCGCAGGACCTCAACCCCTGCAACGGCTTCAACCCGAGCCCGATCCAGGCCCGGATCCTCACCTAGCCTGGGGGCGCTCGAGTTGAAGGCGCCGACCCCCGACGGCATCGAGCTCTACTACGAGGAAGAGGGCCAGGGCTTCCCGCTGATGTTCGTCCACGAGTTCGCCGGCGACCATCGGAGCTGGGCACCGCAGGTGCGCCGCTTCGCCGGCGACTATCGCTGCATCACCTACGCTGCGCGCGGCTACCCGCCCTCGGACGTCCCGACCGACGCGGCTGCCTACTCCCAAAGGCGTGCAGTCGACGACGCAATCGCAGTCCTCGATGCGGCCAACGCCAAGCAGGCCCACGTCGTCGGCCTATCGATGGGCGGCTTCGCTGCCTTGCACCTGGTCGTGGCCCATCCGGAACGCATTCGTTCTGCGGTCATCGCCGGGGTCGGATATGGCTCGCAGCCTGAGAAGGCTGAGAAGTTTCGCAACGAGAGCTACGCACTCGCGGCCGCCTTCGAGTCGCTGGGCTCGGCCAGGGTGGCCGAGAGGTACGCTGTCGGGCCTGCACGCGTGCAGCTGCAGAACAAGAACCCTGAGGCCTGGCGGGAGTTCGCGAAGGCGCTCGCGCAGCACGACCCGACCGGTGCGGCCCTCACGATGCGCGGGGTCCAGGCCGCCCGTCCTTCTCTTTACGACCTCCAGGATGAGTTGCGTGCCGTGCGCACGCCAGTCCTGATCCTCGCGGGGGACGAAGACGAAGGGAGCCTTGAGCCTTCCCTGATGCTCAAACGGACGATCCCCACGTCCGGTCTGGTCATCCTTCCGCGAACCGGCCACACCGCAAATCTCGAAGACCCGGACGCGTTCAACGACGCGGTCGGCGCCTTCCTTACCGCCGTGAGCAGCGGCGATTGGCACGAGCGCGACTCGCGCGCGCGGACAACTTCGATCATGGGAATCCCGCAGACCTAGCGGGCGATAGAACCCGGCCGCGCGGCCGCCAAGCCGGCGCCCAGCTGGGCGGCGCAGATCGCGATCATCGCCAGGATCGCCAGCGTCCATCCGCCGCTGATCGAGTGCAGGAGGCCGGCGACCAGCGGGCCGAGAGCTGAGATCATGTAGCCGATCCCCTGCGCCATGCTCGACAGCCGGCGCGCGATGACCTCGTCGTGCGCACGAGAAGCCATGAGCAGTAGGGTGAGGCTGAACGTGCCGCCGGTGCCGATACCAAGAAGCGTTGCCCACACGAGTGGCAGCGCTGTCGGTGCGAACAGCACGCCGGCGAGGCCGATGAGGATCAGCACCGAGCACCCGACCACCACCGCCTGAGCATTGCCCGTGCGCTGCGCGAGCAGCGGTGCCGCAAAGTTGCCGGCGATGCCCACCGCGGACAGGACGGCAAGCACGGCACCCGCAGCGACCGGGCTCGAGCCGTGGTCACGATAGATGGTAGGGAGCCACGAAAGGAGCGAGTAGTAAAGCGCGGATTGCAAGCCGAAGAAGAGGGTGATCTGCCAGGCGCGGAAGTCCCTCAAGAGGCCGATGTCCCCACCAGCCGTGTGGGCGCCTGGCAAGGGATGTCGAAGCTGCGGCAGCCACACGGCGAAAGCGACGCCGGCGGCTACGGCCCAGATCGCCAGGGCAAATGGCACGGATCCGCCCAGCGCACCCACGAGCGGCACCGTCAATCCCGCGGCCAGGGCCGCGCCGATGGAGAGCGCCATCGTGTACGCCGCGGTCATCTGACCCAGGTGCTTCGGGAACCGCCGGCGCAGGACGCTGGGCATCATCACGTTCATCACGGCGACCGCCAGCCCGCACAAGACGGTGCCGGCAAACAGGGAGAGGTTTGGCCACCATGGGCGCAGGGCGAGGCCGGTGCAGAGCGCAGCGCACATGGCCAGAAGGACCCGCTCCTCACCCAGGCGTGCCGAAAGTGGGGGTCCGGCGAACGCCGCCAGGCTGAAGCACACCACCGGGATCGCCACCAGCAACGAGCGCTCGAAGTCACTCAGCGAGAGGTCGCGAAGGACCGGCGGCACCTCCGCCACCGCGATTCGCAGGTTGAGGGCGAGCAAGATGATGCCCGCCGCAGTGAGCTTTCTCAGCGCGACTTCGTCCGGATGAGCGACAGAACCCGTTCGGGCGTGAAGGGTAGCTTGGCGTCCGGCACTGAGAGCGCGTCTGCGATCGCATTCGAAATGGCAGCCGTGGACCCGATCGTCCCGCCTTCGCCGATGCCCTTGGTCCCGAGCTCGTGGACGGTCGAGGGCGTGACCAGGTGCCTTATCTCGACTGCCGGCACTTCGCCGGCGGTCGGGATCAGATAGTCCATGAAGCTGCCGCTGAGCAGCTGGCCGTCGGAGCCGTACCTGATCTCCTCCAGCAGTGCGGCGCCCACCCCTTGGGCGATGCCGCCAACCACCTGGCCGTCGACGATCATCGGGTTGATCACGGTGCCGCAGTCGTCTGCAACTACGTAGCGGCGGATGTCCACCGAGCCCGTTCCTGGATCGATCTCCACCATGCAGGCGTGGGTGGCGTAAGGGTGTGCGGCCTGGACGGGGTCATAGGTGACTGAGACGTCGAGCGAGTATCCGCCGTTCTCGGCCGTACCCACGGCTGCAAGCTGAGCCAGGGTGACGCCGGCCGCTTCGCCGTCGACAAGGATCTCCGAGCCTCGGATCGACAAGCGCTGAACGGGCTGGTCCATGCGCCATGACGCAGCGTTGAGGATCTCGGCATGAAGCTGTTTCGACGCGCGATGGGTGCAGGTCGCGGCGGTCACCGAGCTGCGACTCATAAAGGAGCCAGTGCCGCGACCGACCTTGGCGGTGTCGGTCTGCTCGACGATCACGCTTTCCGCGGGGACCCCCAGCTCGGCTGCCGCCACCTGGGCAAACGTCGTCTGGACCCCCTGTCCGATGGCGGGACAACTCGTCTGCACGCGCACCCTTCCGTCCTCGCCCACCCAAACCCGCGCCGTGTCGGTGCCCGGAATCCCGACCATGCCGCGCGCCTTGAAGGTCGAGGAGCCGGCCCCCGTGAACTCGACGTACGAGCTGAGGCCGATCCCGATCAGTCGCCCTTCAGCGCGTGCGCGCGCTTGCTCACCACGGGCTAGTTCGTAGTCGAACGCAGACAGCGCGACCTCGAGCGCCGCCGGAAAATCGCCCGATTCGTAGGGATGGCCGGTGACCGCCGTGTATGGCATCTGCGCCGGGGTGACAAGGTTGCGCCGCCTCACATCTGCCGCGTCGATGTCGAGCCGGACCGCGATGAGATCCATGAGCCGCTCGTGCGTCAGCACCGCCGTCACCATCCCGACTCCGCGGTACGGGCCCTCCGGGCATTTGTTGGTCGCGATTGCATACGAGTCGTACTCATAGTCCCGGATGTCATAGGGGCCGGGGATGAGGCCCGCGCATGTCATCGGGTCCAGCAGGGGGCCGTGCGGCCTGATGCCGTACGCGCCGATGCTCGAAAGCACGGTGGCGCGAAGGCCCAGCACGCGGCCATCTTTCCGAACCGCAGCGCTGAACTGGACCTTCTGGTCGCGCGCGTGGTTCGCTGCCTGCAGGTGCTCGGACCGATCCTCGATCCATTTGACAGTCCTCTGGAGCTGCAGGCTGATCCACGCAAGCAGGATCTCCTCCGTGTACACGTGCGCCTTGAGGCCGAAGCCGCCCCCGACGTCGGAGGCGATGACCCGAACTTGTTTCTCGTCGAGTCCGAGGCTCTCTGCGATCGCATCCGCGACCAGGTGTGGGGCTTGCGTCGAGCTCCACGCGACGACGCCGCCCGAACCATCAGGCATGGCGATGACGCCACGCCCTTCCATCGGCGCCGCCGATACGCGCGGGTGGACGACCTCGCCCTCGACCACGACGTCGGCGTCGGCGAAAGCTTTGGCGACCTCACCGATGGTGCGATGACCCAAGAAGTACCGGTTGTCAGCCACCGAGTCATGCACCAGCGGTGCGCCATCCGACATCGCGTCTTCGAACGTGACCACCGGCGTCAGGGGTTCGAGGTCGGCCTGGATCAGCTCGAGCGCGTCCTCGGCACTGTATCGGCTGTCGGCGACCACCACCGCTACGATCTCTCCGACGAACCGAACGCGGTCGACCGCGATGATCGGGCGGTCAGGCGCGAGAGCTCCGGGGGTGGTGAGGTGGACTCGCATCGGAGCGCACGTGCCCTCCAGCTCTGCAGCGGTGAAGACTGCGGTCACGCCGGGTGCTTGGCGCGCCGCGGCGGTGTCGATGCCGCCGATGCGCGCGCTCGCGTGCGGGCTGCGGAGCATCGCGACGTGGAGGAGGCCTTCGGGCTTCAGGTCGTCGATGAACAGGGCCTGGCCCCGCAGGAGCGGCCCATCCTCCAGGCGCGGCATTGCCGTCCCGATAGGACCGACTTGAACGCTCCGCGCTTGATCTTTCAAAGTCTTGACAGCCCGGTCAATTAGTAATACAAATCACCGATATCGGCAAGCGGGTGATTCGGCGCGACAAAATGGTGCAGCCGGTGGGAGGCGCGTCTCTAGCCAACAGAGCCCGCGAATCCATTCTGCATTCGATTCTCGAGCGACGCTTCGAGGACAGCCGCCTTCCCCCCGAGAACGAGCTGGCCGATATGCTGGGCGTGAGCCGGACGACGGTTCGCTCGGCGTTACAGTCGCTGGAGCAGCACGGCGTGCTCACACGCAGCCCGCGTCGCGGGACCCAGGTGCATGGCCGCCTCAGCCCATCGATGGTCGCCCTCCAACGCCTTATCGGCTTCACGCGGATGCTCGAGGAACAGGGCTACACCGTGGAGACCAGGACCAACTCGAGGATCACGACGACCCCGCCGGCCGAGGTGCTCAAGGCACTCGACGTCCAGAAGGGAACTCCGATGTATGCGATCGACCGATTGTTCATCGCCAGCGGCAAGCCGGCGATCTGGGCCATCAACTACATCAGGACCGACCTTTTCGCGGAGGCACCGACTGACGATCAGCTGGCGCAATCGCCGTTCGATATGGGCGACCTGCTGATCGGAGGCGGGGTCGACCAGGCGCTGGTGGAGCTGGTGCCGCGCAAAGCGACGAAGGAGGTGGTGAAGCAGCTCGGCTTGAAGCCGGCCGAGGCCTACCTTCTATTGAAGGAGTTCCATTTCTCGGAGGCCGGGGAGGTGCTCGGCTTCAGCTTGATCCACGTGAACGACCATTTCGTCCGATTCCGGTTGCACCGGGGCGGGCGATGAGGACAACCGCGGATAGGATCGATCCGGTGGCCATCAATGGGATTGGCACTTCGCCGCTGCGCAAGGAGGACTGGCCGCTTGTGCGTGGCGAAGGCACCTTCATCGCCGACTTCAAGCGCCCCGGCATGGTCCATGCATTCGTCGTCCGCAGCCCGATGGCGCATGCGCGGTTCGCCTCCATCGATCGCACCGCCACCCTCGCAGCACCGGGCGTCGTGGACGTGATCACCGCCAATGAGCTGCCTGACCGCGGCCATCCAATCCCGACTCGCCAGTTCGCCGACGAGGGATCGAATCGCTTCCTGCAGCGCCCCCTGGCGGACGGCGTGGTGCGCTATTCAGGAGAGCCCGTGGCCGTGGTGATCGCCGACTCGCGCTACCGCGCCGAAGACGCGGCAGAGCTGCTGGACATCGATTACGAGCGACTCGACGTCGTGCTCGACCCTGACGATGCGGTGGCGGCGGACGCGCCGCTGCTGCGGCCGGAGGCCGGCACCAATGTGGCCGGCCACCTACTGGTCGAGATGGGCGCGCTCGATGAGGCGTTCGCCAAAGCGGATCTCGTGATCGAGGAGACGTTCCACATACAGCGCCATGCCGCCGTGCCGCTGGAGACGCGTGGTCTGCTTGCCGAGTACGACGCCGAAACCGATTCGCTCACCGTATGGGGAGCGGCCAAGATTCCTCACGTCAACCGCACGATCCTGGCGCGGTTGCTTGGCTGGAGCGACGAGAGCAGGGTGCGGATGGTCGAGCTGCACGTGGGGGGCGGATTCGGCGCGCGCGGGGAGTTCTACCCGGAAGACTTCCTCATCCCGTTCGCGGCGATCCGGACTGGCAGGCCTGTCGCGTGGGTGGAGGACCGCGAGGAGAACCTGCGCGCCACCAACCACTCACGCGAGCAGGTCCACCGAGTCGAGATGGCGTTGAAGAAGGACGGCACGTTCCTGGCTCTGAAGGACAGCTTCATCAACAACACAGGCGCGTACGTGCGCACGCACGGCATGACCGTTCCAGGGCTCAGCGTGTCGATGCTTCCGGGGCCTTACAAGTGGCCTGCCTACCGCGGCGAGTTCCGCAGCGTGGTGACCAACAAGACCCCCGGCGGCACATACCGCTCGCCCGGCAGGTTCGAGATCAACTTCGTGCGGGAAAGGCTGATCGACATCGCCGCGCACTCACTTGGTATCGACCCAATCGACATCCGCCGCCGCAACCTGATCGGCAAGGCGAGCTTTCCGCATGACGTCGGCACCCTGTATGACGGACATCCGGTCATCTACGACAGCGGCGACTATGAGCTGCTCCTCGACAAGGCGCTGGCGGCATTTGACTATGAGGGCCTGAAGCGTTGGCGCCGCGAGCCTGCGGCCGAAGGGATGCGACGCGGCCTCGGCGTCGGATTCTTTGTCGAAAAGGCTGGGCCCGCCGAACGCGAATACGCGCGCGTCGAGCTGAACGACGATGGCGATGTGATGGTGTACACGGGTTCGGCTTCGGTCGGCCAGGGGGTCGAAACGATCCTCGCCCAGGTGTGTGTGAGCCACCTCGGGTTGCCGTACGAGCGCGTTCGGGTGATTCACGGGGACACGGCAGTGATCCCCGAGGGAATGGGCGCATTCGGCAGCCGCGCCACGATGCTGGGCGGCGCGGCGGTGATGAGGGCCTCCGAACAGGTGAGGAAACGGGTCTTCGGCCTGGCCGCCGAGGAGCTCGAGGCGGCGCCCGCCGACCTGGTGCTCACGCCCGAAGGGGTGTCCGTCATCGGTGCGCCGGCACGCAGCGTCTCGTTGAAGACCCTGCTCAGCGCGAGCGGCGGCTTGATCATGGAGGAGCACCGCTTCGTGTGCGATCTGCTGGGTTTTCCGTACGGCATCCACTTCGCCGCGGTTGAGGTGGATCCGGCATCGGGCGCGATCCACATTCACCGGTATGCGGTCGCTTACGACATCGGGCGGTGCGTCAACCCGGTCCTCGTCGCCGGACAGATCTCGGGCGGCTTCGCCCAGGGTATCGGCGGCGCCTTGCTGGAGGAGTTCAGCTTCGATGCGAATGGCCAGCCGCTGTCGGCGAGCTTCATGGACTACCTGTTGCCAACGTCGGAGGAGGTGCCAGACGTCGAGCTGCTCCTCACTGAGGACGCACCGTCACCGCTCAATCCCTTGGGCGTGAAGGGCGCGGGCGAAGGCGGGACTGCAGCAGTGGGTGCAGCAATCGCCAACGCCGTTTCCGACGCGCTGGGTAGCGAGGTCACGCGCCTGCCCCTGAGCCCCCAGCGCGTCGTGGAGCTGGCACGCGCATGAAGCCTGCAGCGTTCGAGTACGACGACCCTGAGACCGAGGATGAGGCGCTCGATCTGCTTTCTCGCCATGGTGACGACTGCAAGGTCCTCGCCGGCGGTCAGAGCCTGGTTCCGCTCATGAACTTCCGGCTCGCGCGGCCGGCGCGCTTGATCGACATCAACCGGATCGAGTCGCTCAGCTACATCAAAAGCGAAGATGGGCGCCTGGTGATCGGGGCGATGGCCCGTCATACGCACCTGGAGCGTGCAAACGAGGTGGCGCAGCGCTGGCCGCTGCTGACGGAGGCGATCGGGTGGGTGGGCCACGCTCAGATCCGCAACCGCGGCACGATCGGTGGCTCGGTGGCACATGCGGATCCTGCCGCGGAGCTCCCCGCCGCGTTCGCGGCTCTCGACGCGAGCTTCAGGGTACGTTCGAAACGTGGCTCCCGGACCCTCGGCTGGAACGAGTTTTTCGTCTCCGAGTTCACCACCGCGCTGGCCCCGGACGAGCTCGTGACCGCGGTCGAGGTGCCGGCGCTCGACCCCGGCGTCGGTGCGGCATTCGTCGAATATGCGCGACGGCACGGGGACTTCGCGCTCGGCGGTGCAGCAGTGACCGTGAAGCTCGGTCGCGATGGACGTTGCGAAGGCGCCACGATCGCGTTGCTGTCCGCTGGTCCGGCGCCGGTAAGGGCATCGGCCGCGGAGCTGCAGCTGCGCGGTGCCACACTCGATGATTCGTCGATCCGCGCCGCGTCAGCGGAAGCGGTCAAGGCTTTGCGTCCGACCTCGGACCTTCACGGGAGCACCGAGTACCGCATCTCCCTGCTGCGAACGATGACCGATCGGGCACTGACCAAAGCGGTGCAACGTGCGGGGAGCAGCACCTCATGAGTCGAAGAATCGCCATCGAGATCAATGGCCGGGCCGTCGAAGGCGAGGTCGAGCCACGCCTGCTGCTAGCGGACTTCATCCGTGACAACGCCGGCCTGACCGGCACCCACCTGGGCTGCGAGCACGGCGTGTGCGGCGCATGCACTGTGCAGCTGGACGGGCACCCTGTGCGCTCGTGCCTCATGTTCGCGGTGCAGGCTCACGGTCGTCGAATCGCGACGGTGGAGGGGATGGCGCCGAGCGACTCCTCGCTGAGCACGCTTCAGCAGGCGTTCCACGAATGCCACGCGCTGCAGTGCGGGTTCTGCACGCCGGGCATCTTGATGACGATGGAGGCATTCCTGCGGGAGGAGCCCGATCCGACACCGGAGCGCATTCGCAGCGCGCTCGCGGGGAACCTGTGCCGGTGCACGGGCTATCAGAACATCATCACCGCGGTTCGCCTGGCAGCCGATCGTCTCAATTGCTGATCGACGTCCACTCCCACTACATGCCGAAGGCGGTGGCGCGCGCACTCGAGCTGCGCGCCGAGGCGCCGAGGATCTTCGAACGCGAAGGGAAGAAGATGATCGAGTACGGCGAACGCTCGGTTGCCCCTTTGGCACCGGTGTTCTTCGAGCCCGAGCTGATCCTCGAGCAGATGGACGGCGCAGGCATCGACCACGCTGTCCTGAGCGTGTCGATCCCAGGTGTCGACTGGCTCTCATCAGAGGACGGGGCGGAGGTGGCGGAGGCCGCCAATGAGGAGACGGCGGCGATCGTGGCGCGGTACCCGGATCGCTTCAGTGGTTTGGCGACGGTTCCGCTGCAGGCGCCGGAGCGTGCGGTGGAGATACTTCGACGTGCCGTGGGCCTGGGCTTGAAGGGGGCGATGATCTACTCCAATGTGGCGGGCGGCCCCCTGGACGAGCCGGCACGCAGGATCTTCTTCGATGCGGCCTCGTCACTCGACGTTCCAGTCATGCTTCATCCGACCTACCCGCTGTGCGCGCCCTCGATGAGGGCCGGCGGCATGATTGAGATGACAGGGTTCCTCGTTGACACCACCACGGCCGCTTTGCGACTGGTATTCGACGGCCTGTTCGAGCGGCATCCGGATTTCAAGTTCCTCGTGCCGCACGCCGGCAGTCTCATTCCATATTTCGTCGGGCGCATCGACCATTTCGGCCGCATGCAGAAGCCAGGCTCGACCGGCGACATCACGGGCGCCGCGAGCGACCACATCCGCAAGCTCTACGTCGACACCGTGAGCGATTGGGCGCCGGCGGTGAGGCTCTGTTGCGACTTCTTTGGAGTCGACAGGGTCATGCACGGGACCGACCACCCCTTCTGGCCGATGTCTCTCGGGCCGCGGTTACTGGATCAGCTTGAGCTGAGCGCCGAGAACCGTGCCAAGATCGAGCACAAGAACGCGGTGCGGCTGTTTCAGATTCAGCTGCCCCAGCGAGAGGGCGGCTGACAGTGTCGAGACTGCCACTCGTACAAGCGGGGAGTTCGCCGGCGGTCGACTACCTCTATGCCGAGATCGAGCGCATGGGCCGGCCGGTGCTGAACCTCTATCGCGCTCTGGCGAATCAGCCGCCCGCGCTGGCAGTATTCCTCGAGATGTCGCGCTATGTGCGGTCGGGCTCGACCCTGGACCCAGGCCTCCGTGAGCTGGTGATCCTGGCCACGGCGCATGAGCTGGGGCAGGAATACGAGGTGGCCCATCACACGCAGGCGGCGGCACGCGTGGGAGTTCATTCTGCGAAGGTAGCGGCGCTGATACCGGGTGGATCTCTCGAGGTTTTCACGCCGGCCGAGCGGTGCGCCGTTGAGTTCGCCCGACAGGCAGCACGCACCCGCACATGCGATGACGCGACGTTCAGCCGGCTGCAGTCGCTGTTCACCACCGAGGAGATCGTGGATCTCGTGGTGACGACCGCCTGGTACCAGCTTTGTGCGGTGATCCTGGGGTCGCTGCGCGTGGAGCTCGAGGCCGACACTCGGTGATCGCCCGCCGAGAAGGCGATGGCTGGACCCTGATCCGCCAGATGGACCACGCAGCGCACTGCGCGGAGCTGGCTCGGGCGTGGCGGGACGGGCCATTTGGCGAGGATTCCGTGTCCGCGTCTCTTGAATACGCGGCCGGCTTCCACGACCTGGGCTGGGCGGAGATCGATGAGCGGCCGGAGATCGACGCGGAGGGCCGGCCCTGTAACTTCACGCAGATCGACGAGGCGCGGCACACGGAGTTTTACTCGGGTGCGGTGCGGACGATAGCGTTGACAGACCCATACGCCGCTTACCTGGTGAGCCTGCACGCGTCCGGGCTATACAGCCGGCGATATGGATGGGCGGGGTTGAAGCCGGTGGACTGGACGGCGATCGGCTCGCACGGCAAAGCGCTGTTGAAAGGCGAGCGCGCGTTCCGAGCGGAGGTGTCGGCATCGATCGCGCCGGGAGAGCTCGAGTTCGAGGCGTCGTGGCGCAACTATATGCTGCTCGAAACTTTCGACTATCTGTCACTGCTGACATGTTTCGGCTTCGAGAGCTCGAGCTGTGGTCCTGTGCCGACGGTTGAAGGGCGGTGGGAGCAGCTGTCGGTCCGGCGCCTGGGCCCGTGGGACGTCGAACTAGAGCCATTTCCGTTCAAGGGCGATCGACTCGAGGTCGAGGTTGAGTGCATGCACGTCGAGCGCCAAAACTTCAGGTCTGTCGACGAGCTGCGGACTCAAATCAGCTCAACACCGCCGGGGATTCGCCGAACTGTCTACCAGGCCGCCACTGAGGTCAGATCTTGAAAGGGGAGGCTAGCCCGCCGGCCATCGACCATCTGGGTTGGGCGGTTCGCTCCATCGATTCGTCTCGCTCCCATTTCGAATCAAGCCTGGGCCTGGACCTCCGGAGCGACGAGCGATTCCCCGATGTACGCGTCGCATTCTTTGGCAGGGGCTCAACGCACATCGAGCTGCTGGAGCCGCTCGACCCGGAATCCGACGTCGGCCGTTTCATCGCGCGCAGGGGCGAGGGCCTTCACCACCTCGCGTTGCGCGTGGACAATGTCGCGGCCGCGCTGGCAGAGGCGCCAGGACACGGCTTCCTGCTTATTGACAAAGTTCCGAGAGCGGGCGCTCGCGGCACCACGATCGGCGTGGTCGATCCTCAGCGCGAGGATGGAGTTCTCGTCCAGTACGTTCAGGTGGCCATGTGAGCCTCGACGGCAAGACAGCGCTGGTCACCGGTGGCACCAGCGGGATCGGGCTGGCCATAGTCCGAGCCCTACGTCGCGACGGCGCACGGGTGATCGCGGTCGGTAGGTCCAAGGAGCACATCGAGGCGTTTCGCGAGGAATTCGGAACGGACCCGCTGGCAAGCGCCGAGCTGGCGGACGTTCGCGATGCTGACACGCTCAAAGCGGTGCGCGACCGCCTTGATGGCCTCAACATCCTCATCCCCAATGCAGGGGTAAACACGCGCGTCAAAGCCCTCGATCTTGAAGATGAGGCGCTGCGGGAGATGTTGCAGACGAACCTGTATGGCGTTTTCAAAACGTGCCAGGTCTTCGGCCCTCTGCTCTTCTTACGACCAGGCGGGCGGGTCGTCGTGACGAGCTCATTCGCTGCCATCCACGGCCTGGATGTCCGGGCGGCTTATTCGGCCACGAAGGCTGGACTGTCAGGCCTGGTACGCAGCCTGGCGATCGAGTGGGGCCCAAAGGGGGTGACGGTAAATGCGGTAGGGCCGGGCATCATCGAGACCCCGCTCACCAGGGCATATATGGACAAGCATCCGGAACGGGTCGCGGCGACAATCGCGAACACACCTCTGGGGCGAATTGGCACCCCAGAGGACGTCGCCGACGTGGTCGCGTTCCTCGCGTCGGACGGTGCGCGATTCATCACCGGGCAGACTATATATGTGGATGGTGGGGTGAGTGCCGGGAGCTCATGGTGGTAGTGGGAGGGCTTCGCGAACAATGAGCGGCAACAGCATCGACGACATCGCAGTTGGATTGCGAACCCGGCTCACCAAGACGGTGAGCGAATCAGACGTGTACCTCTTCGCTGGAATCACCGGCGACCTCGATCCGAACCATGTCGATGAGGAGTACTGCCGCAAGACCAGCCTCGGCCATCGAGTTGCTCACGGGGCCTTGCTCGTCGGCTACACGTCTGCGGCATCCACGAGGATCCTTCAGGACTTTGACCGGCCAATGGTGTCCGCCGGCTACGACCGCATCCGGTTCCTGAAGCCGGTTTACTTTGGCGACACGCTGACCATCGATTATGAAATTTCGAGCATCGAGCGGGAACGCGAACGCACAGTGGCGAAGATCGAGGTCAAGAACCAGCACGACCAGCTGGTAATGGTCGCCACGCACATCATGCAGCTCGTGACGTGAGCGAGCCCAAGACCCTCAGGCTGCTGGAGGGCGTGCGCATCCTCGCTTTCACCCAGTTCTTGCTCGGCCCTGCCGCGTGCCAGTACCTGGCCGACATGGGCGCTGACGTGATCAAGATCGAGCCGCCAGGTCGTGGTGCGTGGGAGCGCAGCTGGTCCGGAGCCGATACCTTCATCGGAGGGGTCAGCGCTTTCTTCATGCTGGCAAATCGGAACCTCCGCAGCGTGACCCTGAACCTGAAGAGCAAGCGCGGGGTCGAAGTCGCACAGCGGTTGGTCGAGACCGCCGATGTGGTCGTGGAAAATTTCAGGCCAGGGGTTATGGATCGCCTGGGCCTCGGATATGAGGCTCTGCGCAAGATCAATCCACGGATCATCTACGCGGCAGGGTCTGGGTATGGCGGCGACGGTCCATACAGCCACCTTCCCGGCCAAGACCTGCTGATCCAGGCCATCTCTGGCCTTGGGGCCAACACGGGAACCGAGGGGCAGGGCCCTACCGTCTCGGCGGCGGCTGTTGTCGACCAGCACAGCGCGAGCTTGCTGGCGATGGGAATTCTCGCTGCCCTCGTCAGCCGTGGCCGCACCGGCGAAGGACAGCGGGTCGAAGTGGTCATGGTGCAGGCGGCCCTGGACCTGCAGGCAGAGCCGATCGTCTATCACCTGAACGGCGCACAGCTTCGACGTCCAAAGACTCCGGCGGCCGACACGTTCCACGCGGTGCCGTACGGCTTCTACGCCACTGCGGATGGGTACCTGGCCATCTCCCTAACACCGGTAAAAGCGCTCAGCGAAGCTCTCGGCAATCCAGCCGACCTTGCGCTTTATGAGAATCCAGACATCGCTTACACCAGGCGAGATGAGATTCGCGTGGCGCTGGACCCCTACTTTCGCGAGCGGACCACGGAGGAATGGGTCGATCTCCTTCGCACCCACGACATCTGGTGCGCCCCCGTGAAGAACATGAACGAGACGTTCGAGGATGTCGCGGTCAAACACATCGCGCCGGTGCTCGAGTTCGAACATCCCCGCGCGGGACGCGTGAGGGTTCTGAAGCATCCGGTGCGGTACAGCTCAGGCGAGGCGACTCTTCGCAGGCCGCCACCTGACCTCGGCGAGCATACCGACGCGGTGCTTGGCGAATTGGGATATGACGCCGGCCAGATCGAAGCGATGCGAGAAGAACACGTCATCTAGCCGCCGACCAGATGACTTGTCCCGTTAGCGCTGGCTAGTCAACTCGATTTCGGGAGCTGAGCGCGGGACCGCGCTGGCTGGGATCATGCCGAATCATGCTTGCAAGCCTGCTTTACTCGACCGTCCGGCTTTTGGTCGACCTGCTGAGCATTCGCGATCGGGAGCAGGCCGAGCTCCAAGCTGAAGTTCTGGCCCTACGCCATCAGCTGCGGGTGCTGCAACGGCAAGTGCGCCGTCCGAGATGGCGTTCCGGCGATCGGATGGTCCTGGCCAGCCTGATCGAACGGATCCCCAAGAGACGCTG
>DAITQH010000022.1:0-28538 GCA_036833175.1 Candidatus Dormiibacterota bacterium | reverse complement strand
TGCAGCGGCTGCCGGCGCTTTGGCGATCGCATTCATCGTGTTGACCGTCTTGCGCGTCGGCGGTGACCAGGCGACAGTCGCAGTGGACGACATAGGCGAAGCGGTGGCGGCTGCGATCGCCGCGGCCAGCTGCGGGCTCGCCGCGCGACGGACGACGAGCCGCGCCCGCCTTGCCTGGGGCTTCTTCGCCGCGTCAGCGGCCAGCTGGGCCGTGGGCGAGGTGGTCTGGTCCGTCTACGAAGTCGGCCTGGGCGTGAGCGTCCCTTTCCCCTCCGCGGCCGACGCGGGCTTCCTGGTGGCCGTCCCGCTAGCCGTCGCGGGAGTGCTCGCTTTGACCTCGGCCCCCACCCGGCTCACCTCGCGTGGAGAAGCCCTCCTGGCCGGCGCCATCGTCGCGCTGTCTCTGCTCTTCGTGGCCTGGACGCTTGGGCTCGGCAAGGTCTACGACATGTCGACCGCCTCCCCGCCCGCCCGCATGATCGGGCTGGCGTACCCAGTCAGCGACATCGTCACCATCACGGTGCTGCTGCTCGCGTTGCGCCGGGCGCGGAGGTCCGAGCGCGGAAGCCTGTTCTTGCTGCTTGGCGGGCTAGCCTCCGCGGCGCTGGCTGACAGCGCCTTCGCGTACCTGACCGCCAGCGGGTCCTACGGCGAGATCGGCAGCCTTCTCGATGCCGGCTGGGTGGTCGGCTATCTGATGATCGCGCTGGCGCCCATCTGGCCGGTCACCGACCAGGAGACGGTCTCCGCCGAAGGTCCGATCGAGCTCTGGCAGCTCGCCCTACCGTGGGGTGCGGTCCTCATCGCCGCGGTGACTGCCATCAGGCTGGCCTCGGGAGACCATCCGCTCGACCGCTTCGAGACGGTCCTCGCGGGGAGCATCGGGGTGCTCCTTGTCGGCAGCCAGGTCCTCTCGCACCGGGACTCGCTATCGCTGCTCGCCAAGAGCCAGTACACGGAAAAGCAGCTGGCACGCCGCAACGGCCTGCTCGACGAGATCGTCACCCATGCGCCTCTGGGCATCGCCCGCGTTGGCACCAACATGAAGATCATCGACGTCAATCCCCGCATGGCCGCTCTGATGCGGGTCGAGCCGGCCCAGATGATCGGAAAGCAGGTCGCGGCATTTCTGGACCCAGGCGAGTTCACTCGGGTGTTCGAGCTGTTCCAGCCACTGTGGAACGGGGCTGTCGAAACCACCGAGTCGGACAGCCGTGCCGTTCGCGGCGACCGAACAAGCGCCTGGCTGCACTGGAGCGCCACCACCGTGCGCAACTCAGCCGGGCGAATCGAATACTTCCTCGCGATGTATGAAGACACCGACGCCCAGCACGCGGCCAACGAAGCGGCGACGGCTCACCTCGCCGGCATCGAACGGCTGAACCAGCTGAAAAGCGAGTTCATCACGCTGGTCAGCCACGAGTTCCGAACCGGGTTGGTCGGCATCCAGGGCTTCAGCGAGATGATCCGCGACTCCGACCTGACCGTGGAGGATGTCAAAGCGTTTGCAGCCGATATCAACAAAGACGCGCAGAGGCTCAACCGCATGATCAACGACATGCTCGATCTCGATCGCATCGAGGCCGGCCGGCTGACGCTGCGCATGGAGTCGGTGGACATCAACACCGTGCTGCAGGAGGCCGTTGAGCGTGCACGCGCGTCGAGCGAGCACCACACGATCAACGTCGACCTTGACTCGACAGGACCGGCCGCCCACTGCGACGCCGACCGCGTCGCGCAGATCATCGCCAACCTGCTGACCAACGCGGTCAAGTACTCCCCCGACGGGGGCCAGATACTCGTCTCGAACCGCGTGCGCGACGGTTTCGTTGAGATCGGCGTCCGCGACCATGGAGTCGGCATCGCGCCAGAGTTCGCGAAGCGCCTGTTCAGCCGGTATGAGCGCTACGAGAAGACGAGCGGAAAGATCATCGGCACCGGGCTGGGCCTCGCGATCGCCCGTCAGATCGTCGAGATGCACGGGGGGCGGATCTGGGTCGACACCGCCGTGGGCGCAGGCTCGGAGTTTCGATTCACGATACCGGTGGCCGCCGCCGACGCGCGCGAGCAGCCGGCCTAAGCGCGCTGCAGGAATTCGGTCACGAGCGACTGAAAGTGGTGCACACCGTTCTCACGTAAAGCCGAGAAGCGGCCACAGCTGTAGGAGCTGCTCGACGCGGTGCGCCGGATCGCCATCGAGCTGCCGGTCGTCGGGATCGACGTGGTGGAGGTTGCACCGGCCTACGACTCGGCGGAGATCACGTCCTTCCTGGCCAATCGCGTGGTCCTGGAGATGCTGTCCGGCATCGCTTACCGCCGC
The DNA here is from genome assembly GCA_036833175.1 of Candidatus Dormiibacterota bacterium. GTDB lineage: Bacteria > Chloroflexota > Dormibacteria > Dormibacterales > Dormibacteraceae > Palsa-870. Next base: position 26,218 of record DAITQH010000022.1, on the reverse strand, counting down.
AAGGGCGGAACATGGGCGACTATCCCGCCCACGCTGCTAGGCGGACGTTAGGTACGGCCTGATGATCGTGCCGAGCTCTTCTAGCTTCGACAGCGCCTGATCTCGTCCGTCGGGCGGCACGTACCAGATGCAGCGCTCGACTCCGGTCGCAGCCAGGCGCTCGATCTCGCTCGCGTCGGCTTTCGGGTAATACGAAACAGGAATCGGCGCACGGCCCGCGGCCTTTGCCAGCTCCTGCAGCTCGGGGATGCGCTCCACCGCGTGGCCACGGTTTGGCATCCAGCCGTCTGCATAGCGGACGACGCGCTCGAGGATCTTCGGCCCGCTGCCCCCGAGGATGACCGGCGGATGGGGCTTCTGAACCGGCTTGGGCCAGCTCCACATGGGTCCGAAATTCACCATGTCGCCGTGGTATTCAGCCTCGTCCTGGGTCCAGATCGCTTTGATCGCCTCGACCTTCTCACGCAGCAGCTTCCACCGGGTGCTGAATTCAGTCCCGTGGTCGGCCATCTCCTCGCGGTTCCAGCCCGCGCCGACGCCGAAGATGAAGCGCCCGTTGGACACGAGATCGACGCTGGCAGTTTCCTTGGCGGTGTGAATCGGATCGCGCTGAATGAGCAGGCAGATCCCGGTCCCGATTCGAATCGTCTTGGACGCCATGGCTGCGGCCGTGAGCGCGACGAACGGATCCATGGTGTGGAAGTAGTGCTTGGGCAAGTCTCCACCGGCCGGATACGGGCTCTGCCGGCTCACCGGGATATGCGAGTGCTCGGCGACCCAGAGCGATTCGAATCCGAGATTTTCAGCCGCCGGCGCCAGCTCGGCCATCGAGATCGCGTAATCGGTCGGAAAGATGGCGACGCCGAACTTCACCCGATCATGGTGACCGATCTCGGATCCCGGGTCGGGTGAACCAGACCGGGTTTAACCAGCCAGTGACATCCGCGCGGCTGCGGCCACCCTGGTCACGTGGGAGTCGAGGGCGGCGAAGAGCGCCGACACAACCCGCGCGTCGAGCCGCCGGCCTGCTTCTTCCATCAGCACCATCCGGGCTTCCGCCGGTCCGCGAGCCTTGCGGTAGGGCCGGTCAGACGTGAGCGCGTCGTAAGTGTCGGCCGCCGCGACGATGCGGGCCTCGATCGGGATCGCTGCGCCACCGAGCCCATACGGATAACCGCTGGCGTCGAGGCGCTCGTGGTGGTACAGCACCGCCATGAGCGCCCGGCGCGACCGGCCGTCGCCCAGGATCGAGAGGCCCATTTCCGGGTGCGATCTCATCAGCTTCCACTCGGCTTCGTCCAGGGGCGCGTCCTTGTCGAGGATGTGGTCTGGGATTCCCAGTTTGCCGACGTCGTGCAGCAGCCCCGCCTGGGCGAGAACTCGCAGCTCGGCTGTCGTCATGGCCATCTGGCGTCCGACCTGCACGCAGAGCCGCGCCACCCGCTGGTTGTGGCCGAGCGCCTGCCGATCTTTGACCATGTGGCCGAGGACGACCACCGCATCGAACCATCGTCTGACCTGAGGCGCCGGATGTGCGACCAGGGGGACCCTCCTTCCCAAGGCTTACCGGGTTCAGTTGCCGATTCCTTACAGAACGCCTCATAGGACAACGGTCGGAAGGTCGATCCGGGTCCCTGTCTTTCTGCCGGAGCGGCTACTTCGAGTAGCCGGGATCGATGGACACCGAGCTGGAGGCGCTCCGAGCCGGCGACGGCAAGGGTTGCGCAAATGGTCATCAGGGCTTTGTGTCGGAAGGCGGCGCTTTGTTACAGGAGGGTCCGCAACCTCACGTCAAGAGTTACGCCACTCCAGCGCCGGCCCGAGCTTCTGCTCGAACAACCGCGCAACCTCACCGGGCTTCGGAAATCGGCCGGCCGCTTTCTTACTGAAGACAAGCTCCCCGTCAAGCGTGATCTCGAAGCGCCCGCCGCTCCCGCTCTGGAGCTCGACCGCGCGCATGATCGGCGCCCACCGGCTCAACAGCTCGCCGGCCAGGCTCACGGCCTGGTCAAGGTAGTCTCAAGGGACGCAGTATTCGATCTGCACCTCGTGGAGTGGGTTGATCATTTCGCGTGCATGCGGTTGTTCTTTGGATTGTGTTCCACCTCTGCCAGGCCCAGCGCCTCGAGCAGCGGCGGCATGTACATGCCGAACCGTCCGCGCAATCCCTTTTTCATGCCATACCAGCCGCCGACGGGATTCTTCGGCGACCTCCCCCACGCTTCGACAGTTCCCTCCGCAGCGGGCTTTTGCTCGTCGGCGCTGCCCAGCGGCATCCAGTCACCGTGCTTCTCGAGCATCGCGTGGAGGTCGTCGATCGCCCGCAAGTCGTACCGGAGCTCGGTCTTGCCGACCACGCACACGATCGCGGGCGGATCCAACGTCTCGTCTTTGTACATCTGGTATTCAGACGATCCGCTCGGCGTGGTCAGCTGCCACGATGACTGCTTGGTACCTTTTCCTATTACTTTCGCCACGCCCCTTCCTCCAGGTTGATGCTGGGCCAATTCTGATCCGGCTTGCCGTCAGAAGCTGAGGCGCGTCAGCCGCCAGAAGCGGCCCGGTGGATACAGCGGGTCGGCGGTGACAAGTGGGATGTCCAGGTTGTAGTCACCCAGCACCAGATGTTCGGTGCCCTCCCGGGTGCCGGCCGCCAGCGGCTGGTCGAGCACGATCGAGCGTGTTTCGAGGCGCTGTCGCAACACCATGCCCGGCCACTCGACGAGGTTTACATCGACCGACGAGACCAGGTCCGATTGCGCGCCCCAAGGTGTGATGTAGGTCGCGATGGTCTGGTTGCGGGCGATCACCTGGCGCACGTGCAGGCCGACCTGCATCGCTCCGATCAACTTCTTGGCGGCCGCAAATGTATCGTCCAGCGTGGCCTGGCCCATCACGCATCCGTAGAACGTGATCGGTACTCCGTCCACGGAAATCTTCGCGGCGAAGAGAAAGTTCGCGCCCGTGTTCAGGCCCGAACCGGTTTTCATTCCGATGATTCCGCTCTGCCCGAGCACTCGGTCGACGTTGAACACGGTGCCCGCCACCGGTAGCTCTGCCGACTCCATGCCGACGACCTGCACGAACACGTCCTGCTTCATCGCCGCCACGCCAAGCGCCATCAGGTCCGAGGGCGTGCTGACGCTGCCGGGATCGGCCCCGCTGGTGTCCGCAAACGTGGTGTGCGACAGGTGCAGCGCGACCGCTCGCGCATTCATCTTGGCGACGAACGCATCGATCGATCCGGCATCCCAGCGGGCGAGCGTCTCGGCCAGGTTGTTCGCGGACGGAATGAGCATGCCTTGCAGCGCCTGGAGCTCCGTGATCTGCTCGCCGGACTGCACGAGGGCCACCGACTCTTTGTTCGCCACGCCGGCTTGGTAGGACTGGACGTCCGCATCCGTGATGGTGATGGTGGGGCCGCTCTCACTGGCCTTCAGAGGCTTGTCCTCGAGGATTACCAACGCGGTCATCACCTTGGTGACGCTGGCGGCCGGAATGGCCTGCTCGTTGCCCGAGCTCGCGATGAAGCCGAGGCTCTGCACCCCCACAGCCGCCGACCCACGGGTTGGCCATGGAATCGACGGCAGGGTGCCGCTGATCACTTCGCTCGCGAGCACAGAACCCGAGGCGGCCACCGCGGGAATCGGTCGCAGGTAGTTCCAGGCCGCCGCGGCGATGACGCCAAGCACCAGGACGGCCAGGATCCGAAGCTTCATGCTCGAAGAACATAACCAACCGCCCGGTGCGGTTTGTCAGATAAGCGTCAGCGCTTGAGGCTAAGCGCTTCTCCAAGGGCAAGGCATCCGCTGCCCTTGCCCCGGCGTCACGGGCATCCGCGCTCGTCAAAATCGCCGAGCACGCAACTGCCGGGCGCCGCATGATTCTCCGCGGCCTCCCAGCCCGCATCCGGACGGTGATCGCGGTAGTTGGTTGGTCCGACCTCCCCAACCTGGTGATCGAGGGCGAGTAATCAGGTCCCCCCGTTGAGGTGAAGGGTTAGGGCGGCTATCCTGCCCGGAGTGAAGGCGCTGGTCAAAGCGAAGGCGGCGCCGGGGCTGTGGTTGCAGGAAGTTCCGGATCCGACCCCTGGCCCGGGCGAAGTCTTGATTCGCGTCCTGCGCACGGGCATCTGCGGCACCGACCTTCACATCGAGAGCTGGAACGAGTGGGCGCAGGCCACCATCCATCCACCTCTTGTGATCGGCCACGAGTTCGTGGGCGAGGTCGTCCAGCTAGGTGACGGCGTGGCCTCGCTCTATCCCGGCGAGATCGTCGGGGCCGAAGGCCACATCGTGTGCGGACGCTGCCGCAACTGCCTGGCCGGACGCCGCGCCCTCTGCGCGAACACGGTCGGCATCGGAGTGCAGCGCGACGGCGCCTTCGCGGAGCTAATCGTCATGCCGGCCATCAACCTGTGGCCACACCTGACCAAGATCGACCTCGACGTCGCAGCGATCTTCGACCCTTTCGGCAACGCCGTCCACACCGCGACCCAGTTCCGCCTCGTCGCTGAGGATGTGCTGGTCACCGGCGCCGGCCCGATCGGGATCATGGCCGCGCTCGTGGCGCGCCACATCGGTGCCCGGTTCGTCGTCATCACGGATGTGAGCGACTACCGCCTCGAGCTGGCGCGCAAAGTCGGCGTGACTCGCGCCGTCGACGTGCGCACGACCACGCTCGCCCAGGTGCAGGACGAGCTCGGGATGAAGGAAGGCTTCGACGTCGGGTTCGAGATGTCAGGCCAGGCGAGCGCGCTGCGCGACATGATCGCCAACATGGCTCACGGCGGACGGGTCGCCATGCTCGGGCTGCCGGACCGCGAGTTCCCCATCGACTGGTCGCAGGTCGTCTTCAAGATGCTCACCGTCAAAGGTGTCTACGGCCGGCAGATCTTCGAGACCTGGTACCAGATGTCGGTGTTCAGCCAGACCGGTCTCGACATCTCTCCCGTCATAACTCATCGCTTCCCCTTCCAAGAGTTCGAGCAAGCCTTCGCGGTGGCGCATTCTGGTCGCTGCGGCAAGGTCGTGCTCGACTGGACCGCCAGCTAGCAAAGGAACCGGAATGTTCGAAAGCATGCGATCGCACCTGGTGAATCAGCTCGAGGAGATCCGGAGCGCCGGCCTCGAGAAACACGAGCGGGTGATGAGGGGCCCGCAAGGTTCGGTCGTCACCGTGCAGGACCGCGAAGTCCTCAACCTCTGCGCGAACAACTATCTCGGGCTCGCCGACCACCCGGACATCATTGCGTCCGCGCGCGAGGCGCTCGAGCGCTGGGGCTATGGCATGGCCTCTGTTCGGTTCATCTGCGGCACCCAGGAGATCCACAAGGAGCTCGAGGCAGCGCTCACGGAGTTCCTCGGCACCGAGGACACGATCCTCTACTCGTCCTGCTTCGACGCCAACGGCGGAATCTTCGAGGCGCTGCTCGACGAGCGCGACGCAGTGATCTCGGACGCGCTCAACCACGCGAGCATCATCGACGGCATCCGGCTGTGCAAAGCAAAGCGGCTGCGCTACGCGAACCGCGATATGCAAGACCTCGAACAGCAACTGAAGGACAGCTCCGGCGCCCGCTTCCGGATGGTGGTCACGGACGGGGTCTTCTCCATGGATGGGTATCTCGCGCCGCTGCCCGAGATCTGCGAGCTTGCCGAGCGCCACGACGCGCTCGTGATGGTCGACGACTCGCACGCCGTCGGTTTCATGGGCGCTGGCGGTCGTGGGACGCACGAGCACCACGGCGTCATGGGCAGGATCGACGCGATCAGCGGAACTCTCGGCAAGGCCCTTGGTGGCGCAAGCGGTGGGTACATCTCGGGGCGCAAGGAGCTGGTCGCCATGCTCCGCCAGCGCTCGCGTCCTTATCTGTTCTCAAACTCGGTCGCGCCTCCGATCGTGGCCGCCAGCCTCAAGGTGCTGGAGCTGATCCGGTCGGCAGGCGAGCTGCGAGAACGGCTGCGCGAGAACACATCCCTCTTTCGCAGCAAGATGACCGCCGCCGGCTTCGACATCCTCCCCGGCGAGCACCCTATCGTGCCGGTCATGGTCGGCGACGCGAACCTGGCCGGTCGGATGGCGGAGGTCATGCTGGATAAAGGTGTGTACGTCGTCAGCTTTTCGTACCCGGTGGTGCCCCAGGGCAAGGCCCGGATCAGGACCCAGGTCTCGGCCGCCCACTCGAAACGCGACCTCGAACGAGCGGTGAATGCCTTTGTCGAGACCCGTCAAGAGGTCGGCCAGTAGGGCGAGCGTCCCGCGCGTTTTTAGGACATGAGTGAGCGGGATCTGATGATGGTGCGGCTCGGTCAGGCACTGGCCCGAGTGGCGCGACCGCACCGCTGCGACGAAGCGCTGCCGGCTGAGCTCCAGGCCAACCTGTGGCGGCTGGGCGTTCCGTGCGACGCGCAAACGCCACGCGACGAGGTCGTCTCCCTTCTCTGGGCTCGGAAGCGTAACCTCTCGTTGGCTTTCCAGCCGACATGGGACAGTCCAGGAGCAACACCGCCGAACGCGGCCTGAAGGTGCAGCCGTCCGAAGCGGCTCACTCCGGGCTGGTCTACGCCTCCGACGACGAGCCCGGCATCCGTCGGGTACGCAAGGGAAAAGGCTTCACCTACTTCGGCCCTGACGGCAAGCGAATGACCGATCGAGCCATCCTCGAGAGGATTCGCGGCCTCGTCATCCCCCCGGCGTGGAAAGACGTGTGGATTTCCACGCGCCCACGAGGTCATCTCCAGGCCGCCGGCCGCGATGCCCGGGGCCGCAAGCAGGGCATCTACCACGCCACGTGGCGCGAGGTGCGCGCTGCCGACAAGTTCTCGCGCATGGTCGGCTTCGCTCGCGCATTGCCACGAATCAGGCGCCGCGTCGCTCGTGACCTGGGGCGGCCTGGCCTGCCACGTGAGAAGGTGATCGCAACCATCGTGAGGTTGCTCGAGATGACCTACGCCCGGATCGGCAACGAGGAGTACGCGCGACAGAACGGCTCCTTCGGTCTCACCACCCTTCGCGACCGGCACGTGACCATCTCTGGGTCGACCGTGCGATTCCTCTTCAAAGGAAAGAGCGGGCGCGAGATTGAAGTAGGCGTCACGAATCGGCGTGTTGCGAAGGTGGTCAAGCGATGCGAGGAGCTTCCTGGTCAGATGCTGTTCCAGTACATCGGCGCCGACAGCGAACGTCACACGGTCCATTCGGATGACGTCAACCAGTACCTGCAGGAGATAAGCGGCGAGGATTTCACCGCGAAGGACTACCGCACGTGGTCAGCCACAGTCCTGGCCACCAGCGCTCTGCGCGATCTCGCGCAATTCGAGTCCGATGCGGAGGCCAAACGCAACGTGGTGGCCGCGATCGACAGCGTCGCTCGCCGGCTAGGACATACGCGCGCCGTGTGCCGCCGCTCGTACGTCCACCCGAGAGTGATCGACACCTATATGGACGGGTCGCTCGTGAGCATCCTGAGCGTCGTTTCGAGCAAGGCGTACCGAAACCTCAAGGCCGACGAGGTGGCCGTCCTCGCCTTGCTGAAACGCAAAGTGCGAGCGAAAGCCGCCTAGTCGGTGGGGACCTCTGTTCCGTCCTGCGCCCACCGCGTGTGGAAGGAGCCCTCGCGGTCGATTCGATGGTAGGTGTGCGCGCCGAAATAATCGCGCAGCCCCTGTATGAGGTTGGCGGGGCCGCGCCCGCGGCGGTAGCCGTCGTAGTAGGCCAGGGATGAGGCGAAAGCTGGGATCGGCACGCCCTGGTCCACCGCCTGCTTCACAACGGACCGCCACGCTTGTTGCGACGACGCAAGCGCCTGCTGGAAGAACGGAGCCAGCATGAGGTTTGGAAGGTCCGGAGACTCGGCGTACGCGTCCTTGATCCGATCGAGAAACTGAGCCCGGATGATGCAGCCCCCCCTCCAGATCGTCGCGAGCGCGCCGAGGTCGAGATTCCACCCGAACTCTTTCGACCCCGCTCTGAGGTGCTCGAAGCCCTGCGCGTAGGCGACGATCTTCGACGCGTAAAGCGCATCGCGCACGTCGTCAACCAGGCTAGGCGTGGGACTCGCTGCCCTGGCTGCAGCAGGTCCAGCAAGAATTTCGGCAGCCCTCACTCGCTGCGCCTTCTGGCTCGACAGCATCCGGGCAAAAACCGCTTCGGTGATCCCGGTCAGCGGCACGCCGAGCTCGAGCGCCGACTCGCTGGTCCACCGCCCGGTGCCCTTCTGCTCGGCCTCATCTTCTATCACGTCCACCAGCGGTATGTTGGTCGCGTCGTCGGTCTTGGCCAGCACGTTGGCGGTTATCTCGATCAGGTAGGACTGCAGCTCGCCCTGGTTCCATTCGCGGAAGACCGCGGCCAGCTCGGCTGGAGTCATGCCAAGGGCCTGGCGCAGAAAGTCATACGTCTCGGCGATCAGCTGGATGTCGGCGTACTCGATCCCGTTGTGCACCATCTTCACGAAGTGGCCGGCCCCGTCGGGTCCGATGTACGTGCAGCACGGCGTCCCGTCGACCTTGGCCGAGATCGCCGTCAGCATCTCAGCGACACGCTCGTATGACGCGCGAGTGCCGCCGGGCATGATGCTCGGTCCTCGCAACGCCCCCTCCTCCCCACCCGACACGCCGGCCCCGATCAACCCCAGGCCAGACTTCTCCACGGCCGCCGCGCGGCGCCGCGTGTCGTGGAAAAGGGAGTTGCCGCCGTCGATGATCGTGTCGCCGGGCTCCAGCACCTTCGTGAGGGAGTCGATGGCCTCGTCGACCGCGGATCCGGCCTTCACCATCAGGAGGATCGCCCGCGGCGGCTTGAGGATCCGCGCCATCTCCTCCAACGAGCCGGCAGGCCGGAAATCGCCTCCGGCCCCGTGTGCGGCCATGAAATCGTCGGTGCGCTTTCGGGTCCGGTTGTAGACCACCACCCGCGCGCCGTGCGACGCCAGGTTGCGCGCCAGGTTCTCGCCCATCGTGGCCAGTCCGACCACCCCAATCTCGTGCTCAGGCACAAACACACATTACCTAAGGCCTCGGCGGCGGTGGCGCGTTCTACCGGCGAATGGCTACTCCTATCCAGACTGCCCGCTACGCCCCCAGAGCGGTGAAGGTGCTGGAGCCCCACCTCCCGCATGGGCACCGGCCCCGGGCTGCCGCTTGCGAGACAGATCGTCGAGATGCACGGCGGGCCGGATAACGAATGGGGGTGGCTCATCTCACGGGAGGGCGGTGAGAGTTCCTGTGACCCTACCCGCCTAGGCCGTCGCCGCCCGGACGGCGTCCGACTTAAGTAGCATCCCGACCAGCTTTCCGTCTGACGTCGTGATCGGCGAGCTCTCCAGCTCGTGCTCGACCATGTAGTCGGCCATCTCTTTGATCGCGACATGGGGCCGGAACGTGCTCGGCCCCGGTCGCATGGCCTTCTCGACCTGCAGGTCAGGGTCCATCTCCAGCTGCTTCGCCCTCAGCAGGCCGAGCACGATCCGATCCGAGTCGACGACCACGGCCACGTTCGATCCGGCGGCATGCGTGCGGTCTCGAACATCACCGAGACGATCCTTCAATCCGCAGACGACCGCATCCTTGCGCGCTACGTCGCCGGCCCGCTGATGCTTCGAGTTCTCGCCTTCGACCGGCAGGCCCGCCGCCATCCAGTCGAGCTTCCCGCCCTTGTACTCATAGACCTCTTCGAATCCCAGGCTCCTGAGCCGCACCGCGGCCCTTGGCGCCATGTCTCAAGTCAGGTCGTTGCAGTACACGATCACGGGGCGTTTGCGGTCGATGGCGTGGACCTCTCGGTCCAGCTGTCTCAGCGGGTGGCTCACCGCGCCGGGTAGGTGGTCCGCGGCATAGTCCTTCGCTGGAAGCACCTCGATCAGCTGGGCCCCACGCTCCACCATCTGCTGCACCGTCGCGCGGTCGATCAACCTAGGCGCCATCGTTGTCCATCCTACGGACGCGCGTCGTAGAGCTTCGCGAGGTCGGCGGGCAGGGTCAGCAACGGGTCGAGCTGCGGCACGAGGCCACCGGCCTGCAGAGCCCGAACCACGAGACCCGAACAGATCTCGTGACCGCGGCGAGTGAGCCGCACGTGCCAATCGAAAAGTAGGTACAGGCTCGCGCCGAACATGTCGAGAAATCCAAAGCCCTGGCCGACCTGTACTTTGGCGTAGGCGACCGCCTGACGTCTCCCCTCAGCGGAAAACTCCGGGCCGAGGCGCACCAGGTGGTACTCGTCGGCGCGGTACCGGGAGATCGGGCTTTGCCGCACCCCCGTGACCTCCGCCTCGACGAGAGCGCCATCCTGCTCGACGATCATCGCGGAGTGGCTCCAGTGCGCATACACGGAGTCGGCGCCCTTGAAACGGCGTTTCTGCGCCTGGCTGATCAAGCCCGCGATCAGGTTGTGCCGGTGGGCGAGGATGAAGTCGCCGGGCGCGAATTCCTTCGCCTCTTCACCTGGGCCGTAACGCTGAACCATTGCCATAGCTACGGGGATAACGCCCGACCCGGCTGACTCACCAGGTTCGCGTGACCTTGTTCAGGGCTCTCGGCCGGTCCGGGTCGATCCCGCGGGCCAGGGCAACACGATGGGCGAGCAGCTGCCCCAGCACCGCCAGCGTCAGCGGGGTCAGCTCCTCGGGCAATCCCGAGTCGAGGCTGACCGTGGCCTCGTTGGGTTGATCGTGCTCGCCGGTTCCATCGACCAACCTGATGACGCGGCAGCCGTGGCCGGCCAGGCGAAGCCCGATCGCCTCCATCTCTGCAGAGACCAGGCCGCGGCCGTCGACGAGCAGGACCGGGAAGCCAGGCTCGACCACCGCAATCGGTCCGTGCTCGAAGTCGGCGACCGACCAGGCGCGGGCAAGCACGTAGCTCGTCTCGGTGAGCTTCAGCGCGATCTCCTCTGCCGTAGAGAAGTTGAAACCCCGGCCCAGCACGATGGCCCGCGGGCCAAGGAGCGCGGGCACGAGGCGATCCAGCTCCTCCTCCTGCTCCAGGGCGGCTGCGAGGGCCGGCGGCACCTGGCCGAGGGCCGCCTCGAACGACGGGTCCGGGTCCAATGCCTGCGACACCAGCGCCAGCGCAAGAAGGCTCGCGATGTAGGTCTTGGAAGCGGGCACGCTGCGCTCGAGGCCCGCCGCCAGCGGAAGGTGCAGCTCGGCGGCTTGGGCCAGGCGGGACTCCGGGTCGTTGGTCACCGCGACGGTCACCAGGCCCTGGCGAGCCGCCTCCTCGATCACCGCAACCACGTCAGGCGACGAGCCTGACTGCGAGATGCCGATCACACACTGGCCTTCGAGGTTGGGGTGGCTTCCGTAGCTGGTGAAAAGAGACGGAGCCGCGAGGCTCACCATCATGTGGTTGCGAACTCCGAACAGGTATTTCGCGTAGAGGGCCGCATGGTCCGAGCTTCCTCGGGCCGCGATGACGAGCCCGTGAGCGCTCGACTGCCGGATCCTCGCCGCGATCGCCGCCACCGCGCCTCGGCTGTCCGCCAGCATGCGTGACGCGAGGAGCGGCTGCTCGCCGATCTCGTCTCGAAAGCGGCTCATTCGTGAGGGTTAATGCGCGCCATCCTTCTCGCGGTCTCTCAAAATGCGGCGCAGGATCTTGCCGGTCGGAGACTTGGGGATCTGGTCCACCACCTCGACGCGCCGGATCTTCTTGTGCGGCGCGACGCGGGCCGCCACGAACTCCATGATCTCTTCATTCGACCGCGGCTGCTTCAGTACCACGAATGCCTTCGGCACCTCCTCACCCTCTTCGTCGAGCACCCCGATCACGGCGCAGTCTGCGACGTCGGGGTGCGACAGCAGCAGCGCCTCGAGCTCCGCGGGCGCGACCTGGAAACCCTTGTACTTGATGAGCTCCTTCAACCGATCGACGATGAAGTACTGATCGTGGTCGTCGATGTGGCCGATGTCGCCGGTGTGGAAGAAACCGTCGGCATCGATCGAGCTCCTCGTCGCGCCCTCGTTGTTCAGGTAACCCTTCATGACCTGCGGGCCGCGGATCCAGATCTCGCCGTCCTCGTTGCGGCCGAGCTCCTTGGCGGAAGCCACGTCCACGATCTTGCACTCGGTGTTCGGCACGGTAGACCCGACCGATCCCGGCACCGGCGTCTCGCTGTCGGCAACGATGTGCGAAACAGGGCTGGTCTCGGTCAGGCCGTAGCCCTGGCTGATGCGGCACCCGACACGCTTGCTGGCCGCCTCCGCCGTGTCGGCGTCGAGGGGCGCCGCTCCGGAGAACGCACGCTCCACCGACGAGAGGTCGTACTTGTCGATCGCGGGGTGCTTCGCCAGCAGCACGACGATTGGCGGCACCAGAAAAAAGCGCGTGACGCGGTGGTCTTGCACAGCCTGCAGGCAGGGCTCGAGCTCGAACCGCGGCATGCTCACCAGCGTTGCTCCTTGGTAAAGGCCCTGGTTCATGATCACGGTCATCCCGTAGATGTGAAAGAAGGGCAGAAACGCCATGATCCTTTCGTCTTCGGTGATATCGATGCAGGCGGTCGTCTGCACCAGGTTGGCGACCAGGTTGCGGTGCGTGAGCATGACTCCTTTGGAGAAGCCGGTCGTTCCGCTCGAGTACGGCAGCGCCACGAGGTCTTCCGCGGGTTCGATCCTCACGTCGGGGGCTTCGGCATCGATCAGCAGCGATGCAAATGGAAGGGCGCCCTCGGCCGCGCCGAACACGATGATCTCCTCCACCTTCGATTTCGCCGCGGCCTGCTGAGCCTTTTCGATCAGCGGCGGGATCGTGAGCAGCAGCCGCGCCCGCGAGTCGTTCAGCTGGAATGCGATCTCGTCTGCCGTGTAGGTGGGGTTGAGCGTCGTGTTCACGCCGCCCGCGGTCGCGACACCGTGAAATGCGATCGGATACTCGGGCAGGTTCGGCGCCATGATCGCCAGCACGTCGCCCTTCCGAAACCCGCGCGCATGCAGGCCCGCCGCCAGCTTGCGGACTCCATCGGCGATCTGCTTGTACGTGTATGAACGGCCGCTGCCCGCCTCAACGATGGCGACCTTGTCGCCCAGCCTTTGCGCTTTGCCCAGGACAAATGGACTGAGCGCGATGTCGGGTATGGCGACGTCCGGATGGGGACTCTTGAAGATCACCGCTGAAAGTCTATGCGCCGCCTTGTTGGGCGGTCGCGCGCTGTCGCTCCAGGCTGTCCGCGTTTCGAATTCCGATGGCGTTCACCAGGGCGCCCAGCAGGAGCAGCCCCGCCCCGACGAACATCGCGAGGTGAAGCGAGGAGGTGGACGCATCGTGCACCACCGCCACCAAGTGCGGATCTGGAGGCGTGTTCAGGGGGCTGACCTGGTTGCGAAAGCTGGTGGATGACACGTCGACCCCGGGCAGCTTTGAAGCCAGCACTGCATAGAAGTTCGCAGTGAGGAAGATGAAGATCAACGCGCCCGCGAGCTGAGGACCGACGCGCGAGATGGCATTGTTGATCGCCGATCCGACACCCGAGTTGTGAACCGGCACCGACGTCATGAGCGCGGTGGTCAGGGGAGCCACCATCATCGTCAGGCCGAGCCCGAAGATCACCGAGCCGGGCAGGAAATCGACCAGGTAGGAGAGAGTCGCGACGTACGAGCTCGGGTCGCCGGGCTGCAAGCGCCAGGGCGTGCTCGTCATCGGCACCCGCGCATACCAGAGGACTCCGAGTGCCATGATCGCCGGTCCGACAGCCATGAACCAACGTGGGCCGAAGCGCGCCGACAGGGCCCCGAAACGGCGCGAGAAGAAGATCAGGAGAAGCGAACCGGGAATGGCACCGGCGCCGGCGGCAGCTGCGGTGTACCCGAGAGTGCCCTGCTGGAACAGCGTCAGGTAATAGAAGGTGACGGCAAGGGCGCCGTAGATCAAAAGGGTCGAGACGTTGGTCACCGTGAAGTTGCGCGAGCGGAAAAGCTGCGGCGGGATCAGCGGATGCGGCGACCGCATCATCCAGATGGGCAGGGCGATCATGCCCAGCACGCCCACGGCCAGGGCGATGTATCCGATCGGGTCACGCCAGGCCCTCTGCTGTCCGTAGATCGCGCCAAACGCGAGGCCGCCGACGGCAAGTGCAACGATGATCGCGCCGATCCAGTCGAAATGCGCGGTCGCCCGCTCGTCCCGGCTTTCCGGCACGTGCGTCAAGGTCGCCCATATGGCCACGGCAACGAACGGGACGTTGATGAAGAAGGCCGCCCTCCACGAGATGGTGTCGACGAGAAGCCCGCCCAGCACCGGCCCGAGGATCGTCGTCGCTCCCGACGCGCCGGCCCAGGTGCCGAAAGCGAACGGCGCGAGAAGAAGATCAGGAGAAGCGAACCGGGAATGGCACCGGCGCCGGCGGCAGCTGCGGTGTACCCGAGAGTGCCCTGCTGGAACAGCGTCAGGTAATAGAAGGTGACGGCAAGGGCGCCGTAGATCAAAAGGGTCGAGACGTTGGTCACCGTGAAGTTGCGCGAGCGGAAAAGCTGCGGCGGGATCAGCGGATGCGGCGACCGCATCATCCAGATGGGCAGGGCGATCATGCCCAGCACGCCCACGGCCAGGGCGATGTATCCGATCGGGTCACGCCAGGCCCTCTGCTGTCCGTAGATCGCGCCAAACGCGAGGCCGCCGACGGCAAGTGCAACGATGATCGCGCCGATCCAGTCGAAATGCGCGGTCGCCCGCTCGTCCCGGCTTTCCGGCACGTGCGTCAAGGTCGCCCATATGGCCACGGCAACGAACGGGACGTTGATGAAGAAGGCCGCCCTCCACGAGATGGTGTCGACGAGAAGCCCGCCCAGCACCGGCCCGAGGATCGTCGTCGCTCCCGACGCGCCGGCCCAGGTGCCGAAAGCGCGCCCCTGCTCTTCGCCCGAGAAGTTTGCCGTCAGCAGGGCCAACGACCCCGGTATGAGGAACGCGCCGGCGACGCCCTGAAGAATTCGAGACAGGACCAGCAGCTCCATGCTCGGAGCAAGTCCGCACAGCACCGATGTCGCGCCAAAGCCGGCGAGGCCGTAAAGAAACATCCGACGCCGGCCGTAGAAATCGCTGAGCGCGCCCGCGAGGATGATGAGCGAGCTCAGCGTCAGTAGATAGGCGTTGTAGATGTACGCCTGGCCTTCGAGCACGCCGAGAAAGGAGCGCGGGAGGTCGCGCCCCATGCGCGGGAGCGCGACGTTGACGACTGTCGAGTCCAGAAAGACGATGCCGGAGCCCAGGACGGCGGCAACGAGGATCCAGCGCTTGGTCGTCATGCAAGGTGCTCCCTCAACCTGACAACTCTAGAAGTCCTGCCGGCCCATGAAATGCTCGAGGTCCACCGCGACGAGCGAGCTCATAAAGCGCAATCCGCTGACCGCCCGGGGTGGCGAACGACGAGCAGGGACCCATCGGGATCTCGAGGCTGTGCTGCTTCTTCAGCCCTCTTTTCTTCAGCGCCGCGGTCGCCTTTCCCAGGTCCTCGACCCGGTAGATGTAGATGGGCCGCTCGCCTTCCAGGTGATCGGTCAGCAGCACGTGCGGCGGCCCGCCGGTCAACTCCACCAGCGCCAACCGAGCCCCCATGCCTTCCACCGCGAAACCCAGGCGCGCGTCGAGCACCTCGACGAAGTACCGCGCGTCCGCGGCCACATCAAGAACTCGGCCGACCGAATCGAGCGCGCGGCGGACGACATCTCGGTGATCGTCATCAAACGCAGCTAGCTTTCCCTCCTCGCCTATTTCAGGGCGTTGGGCAGTCCTGGTCTCCAGAGATGAGCCGCCTGGACGACGATCACCGCGATGATCACGAGCACCCCTCCGAGCACCTGCACCAGCGACAGCCTGTCGCCGAGCACCACCACGGCCAGGAAAACGGTGACGACCGGTTCCCAGGTGCTCAGGAGCGCCGCGCGTGCGGCGCCTATGCGGGGAAGGCCGGCCAGGAACAGCGAGATGGCGATCATCGTCGGGAACAAGGCGATGCCAACCGCGACCGCCCAACCCCTCTCGTTGCGGGGTAGGGCCAGCTCGTGGTTGAGCGCAGCAAGCAAGCAAAACGCGATGGCCGCTCCGCTCATGATCACCGCGCTCGCGGCGACGGCCGGAACCGACGTCATGACGCGCTCGCCGACGAGGATGTAGCCGGTGTAGATCATGGGCGAGGCGATCGCGAAGACCAGCGCCCACGACAGGTGGAACTGGGCGCCGCCGACCAGCATCGCCACCCCGGCAAAGCTCATCGCCAGCGCGACCCCATGCCAGGCCGAGACCGCGCGGCGCAGAAACAGCCATGCCGCGACGACCACCAGGCTCGGATAGATGTAGGCGATTAGCACGACGAGCGACGCCGGCAGCGATCTCAGGGCGATGAAGTAGGTCAGCGACTGGCCCGTGTAGACGATCGCGCCGAGGCCGAACAACGTAATGAGCTGGTTGCGGCGCAGCCTCAGCGGGTTCTGGCCCAGCACCAGCGCGAGGACGACCATGCCGATCGCTGCAATGAGGAACCGAAAGGCAAGCGTCTGCTCGGTGCCCAGGCCCGACGCGTAACCGAGCTTGGCGAAGATCGCGAGCGTTCCAAACGCGGTGGCCGACACCAGCACCATTCCAGTGCCGGCCCATTGAGCTCTCGACGCGTCGGGGTGCGCCGCGACTAAGGCCAAAGAAGGTGGCCGAGCAGCATCCCGATGACGACCGCCAGCGCGTAGGTGACCCGCGGGACGCGGCGGACGAACGATCGCACTCCGTTGGTCATGGGGTCTCGCCCCTGCCTGAGCGCGATCGACTCCTCGAGCATCAAGAGAAAGGCGACCAGCGAAACGGCTGTCACGATCAGCGACAGGATGGCCTCAGGCCTGAAGTTCAACTCCTTGGATCCGCCGGTGACGTGCGGCCAGATGCCGGTCCCCACAGGAAGTGGCCCAGCAGGATTCCGACCACGACCGCGATGACGAATGCCGCGCCCGGGTATGAGTGGACCGCGGCGCGGACATAGTCGGAGATCGGCTTGTGGTCGGTGAGCAGCGCCCAGCTCTCGAAGGCCAGCAGCAGCGTGATCGTGCCGAAGAGCGCGGTTACCAGCCAGGAGAAGATGTTGCCGATCGCGATGCGCATGTGCGAATTCTCGGCTAGCTGCGCGCAGATCGTGTCGTCGCCACCTGCTCTCCAGTCGCAGGCGCCGGTGCAGAGCGGCCCCTCACGAAGATCGCGGCGACGACCGAGGCGAGCAGCGCGGCCACCGCGTACGAATAGAACGCGGCCTGGATGCCGGCGAGCGACCAGGCCACCCCTCCCAGGATCGGACCGATCGTGATGCCGACATTCTCAAACTCACCGAACAGGCCCATGTAAAGGGCATGCCGGCGGCGCGGCATCGACTCCGCCATCCACGCCGTCGCGGCCGGCCAGATGAGCGAAGCGCCGAGGACTCGGACGACGAACTGGAGACCCCTGACCCTGACCTTTCCAACCTTCAGCTTCATCGGCGACGCCAAGGGCGCAGTGCTCGAGGCGATCGTCTTCGTGCTCGTCCTTGTTCGGCCGCGGGCGAGAGATGAGGTGGCTCAGGAGCCGTTGTCGTGCTGCTCGTAGTTGCCAACGCGATCGGCCGGATTTACGTAGGAGCGCACTGGCCGACCGACGTGCTGGAGGTTTTTTGGTTGCAGTCGCCTGGCTCACCTTCATCCTGTCGCTGAGATGGATCTCGGACCCGGCGTTCGCAACGGAGGACCGCGCGCCTAGCCGGGAAGCCAGCTTGGCGCCCGACGCAGGCCATCGATTGCCCACCTGAGCGTTTCCTGCACCTCCGCCAGGTGCGTGCGCATCGCCTCTTCCGCCGCATCCGGGTCGTGCGCCTTCAACGCGTCGAAGATGGCCTCGTGCTCGCGCAATGACCTCTCGGTCCGCCCCGGCCGAAGGATCGTCTGGTACTGCAGGCGGATGCTCTGAGACTTCAGGCTGCCGACCAAACGGCTCGCGGTCGCGTGGTCGGCGGCCGCCCAGATCAGCTGGTGGAAGCGCGCGTTGAGGTCCGAGTAGCCGATAGCGTCCTTCTTCTCGACGCGCTGGCGCATCTCGACGACCACCTGCCGCAGCTCGCGAAGGTCGGTGGGAGTGGCCCGCGACGCCGCGCGCCGCGCCAGCATCGCCTCGAGCGTGCCGCGCACCTCCTCGATTTCCAGAGCCTCGCGATCCGAGATTAGCCTGACCCGTGCGCCTCGGTTCGGCTCGAGCGTGACAAGACCTTCCTGGTCGAGCCGTACGAGGGCCGCGCGGACAGCCGTCCTGCCCACGTCGAGCCGCGTGGCGACAGTGGCTTCCACCAAACGCTCGTTGGGGTGAAACTGCCCGCTCGCTATGCCTTCCCGCAGCCTGCGGTAAGCCGTCTGCCTGGCTTCAGGGGCCGCCGCGTGAACAACCTTGGTGCTTGCCACGGCTATGATTATGGCCAATAATGTCGACAATCTGGCAGAAGGGGCGATCCCTTACCAATTTGGGAGCGAGGAACGATTGTGAGAGGGTTCGAGCCGTATAAGGTCGTCTCGGCGATCGGCGCCATCGTGCTTCTCGCCGCGTGTGGCGGCGGCAGCTCCTCCAGCACCGGACTGGGCTCGGGCCCGCTCCTCGTCGGCGTCCTTGCGCCCTTCTCGGGTGCCGACGCCAGCTTTGGTCCTCGGTACCTGGCCGGCTGCCTTGCCGCCTCGCTCTCGATCAACGGCGCCGGCGGGATCGGCGGCCGCAAAGTGAGCTGCCAGCAGTTCGACACGCGTGGCGAGCCGGCCGACGCCGTGCCGGCGGCCAACCAGATGATCTCCAGCAACTCGAACCTCATGGGCGTGGTCGGCTGCACCTCCGACGAGGCGTCGACGGTGGCCCCGATCCTCGACCGCTCCCACATCCCCATGTTCTGCATGACCGGCCAGTCCGAGTTCAACAAAACGAGCTTCAAGTACTTTCACCGGCTCGTCCCACCGGACTCGTTCGATGCGTACGCGATGATCGGCAGCGCCCTCTACGGTCCAAATCACGCCCCGTACAAGAGGGTCGCCCTGGTGTTCGGCGATGACATCGGCTCCCAGACGTTCGTCGGCCCCGCCGTCGCCGCGTTGACGAAGCTCGGTGTGACGATCGCCATCAACCAGGCCATCCACCTGGGCGCTTCGTCCTACCGGACCGAGGTCGCCTCGATGCTGCTGGCACACCCCGACGTCATCCTCACTGAAACCATCGGTTCGGCCGGCACATACCTGAAAGAGGTCAAGCAGCAGAACGGCGGCAAGGTGATCCCGTTCATCGGAACGTCTGCCACCATCGACCCGGTGTGGTTCCAGCAGGTGCGGGACGCCATCGGGCTCCCCGACTTTCTCGCCAACTACTCGGCGGTGGACCTCCGCCTCACGCTGAGCGGGTCCGGCTACGACGAGTTCGTGACCCAACTGACGGCCGCCCAGGCGACGGACCCGGGCGCTCTCCAGTACAAGGGAAAGAGTCCCACCACGCACCTTTACGACGGGATCATCATGACCGCCCTCGCCATGGTCTCGGCCAACAGCAGCGATCCCACGGTCTACAACGCGAAGATCTTCGACATCGCCAACGGGGTCGCCGGGGCCACCGTAGTGAGCACTTTCAAGGAAGGGGTGGACGCGCTGAAGGCCGGCAAGTCCATCCGGTACGTCGGCGCAGCCGGCGAGAACAACTTCAACCAGTACAACAACTCGCAACAGGGCTACAACCTGGTCACCATGGACAAGGACAGCAATGAGGTGACCATCGGCCAGCTCACCCAGGCCCAGACCCAGCAGATCATCGATGCGGGCGGCAACGCCTAGTCCCGCAAGGTTCAGTCCCAAGAATTAGAACCAGGAGCCAGGCGCCGTGCAACTCTACGTAGCGGCGCTTGGCTTCGGGCTGGTGAGCGTGTCGGTGATCGCGATCGCCGCAGTCGGATTCACCATGCAGTTCGGCATCGCCAACATGATCAACCTCGCCTATGGCGAGGTCATGATCGTTTGCGGCTACGCCGCGTTCTATGTGAACCGGGCCGGTGTCAACATCTGGGTCGCCATGATTGCGGGCGCGGTGGCCGGCGCCGTGCTCTCCTTCCTGCTGAACCGATTCCTGTACGCGCCGTTTCAGCGCAAGGGAACGAACCTCATCGGGATGGTGATCGTGTCCCTGGCGGCATCGCTGATGATCGCCAATGTGCTGCTGGCGATCGTCGGCTATTACTCGGCCTCGTACGTGGTGGACCAGGGCCCGCTCGTGCGCTCGAACGGCCTGGTGCTGACAACCGCCCAGATCGCGATCATCGTGGTCGCAGTAATCCTTATGCTGGCCATCCACGGCTTGCTCAGGTACACGCGATTGGGGAAAGCCATGCGCGCCACCGCGGCCAACCCCACCCTGGCCCGCAACTGCGGCATTCCGACCCAGCGTGTGATTGACGGGGTGTGGCTCATCACAGGAGCGCTGTGCGGCGTGGCCGGCGTGGTCGCCGGCATGAACTCGGAGAACTTCACCGTCAGCAGCGGCGCCGGCTACCTCATCGAGATCATTGCGGCCGCGGTCCTGGGCGGAGCGGGGCAGCCCTACGGCGCAATGATCGGTGCCCTGATCATCGGCATGGTGACTGAGCTCAGCGCTGCGGCAATCGCGCCCGAATATAAAGAGGTCGTGGCCTTCGGGATTCTCGTCCTCGTGATGGTGCTGCGCCCGCAGGGCCTGCTGGCCAGGCGCGGCGCCATGGCGGCCGCCGGATGAATTCCTACTACGCGGCCACTCTGCTGGTCTACGCGGGCGTCGACATCATCGCCTGCCTCGCGCTCAACCTTCAGTTCGGCGTCTCGGGCATCGTCAACTTCAGCTTCATCGTTTTCCAGGCTGTCGGCGCCTACACGGCCGCGGTCCTGTCGATGCCGCCCGACACCGCAAACGGCGGGTATCAGACCTATGTCGGCGGGTTCCAGCTTCCATTCCCGATCCCCTGGATCGGGGCCGCGCTGGCAGGCGGGCTTCTCGCAATCCCGGTCGGCCTGGTCGTGCTCAGGAAGCTGAGAAGCGACTACCAGGCGATCTCCCTGCTCGTCCTCTCGGTGATCGCGAATTCCGTGATCACCAATGTTCGACCGTTCCTGAACGGTGCAGCCGGTATCGCGCAGGTGCCGGGGCCGTTCGCGGACCAGGTCGACCCTCTCTCCCAGAGCTATCAGCTCCTTTACGTCGGGTTGACCGTGCCGTGCGTGCTGCTTGTCTGGCTGGTGGCTTCTCGGATCGTCAACTCGCCCTTCGGCCGCAGTCTGCGGGCGATGCGCGAGCACGAGCTCGCGGCCACCGCACTCGGCAAGAACCCGGTCCAGCTCAAGATGACCATCTTCATCGTCGGCGGCGTCATCGGCGGGCTGTCCGGGGCGATCCTGGTGGGCTTCATCGCTGTGGTGGCGCCGTCAATCTGGCTTTATCCCGAGACGATCATTCTTTTCGCCGCGGTCATCGTCGGCGGGCGCGGCAACAACGTCGGCGCGATCCTCGGTGCGCTGCTCGTGCCCGTGGGCTTCGAAGAGGCGACGCGTTTGATACCCGCGACCATCGGCGACTGGGTGCCTCCGCCAAACCTGATCCCGGCCATGCAGTGGGTGGCGATCGGCCTGCTCATCATCGGCTTCCTCTGGTTCAGGCCGCAGGGCGTGCGGCCGGAGACGCGCAGGGTCTTCGAGGGCGCGCCCGAATGAGCTCGACGATGACGGCTACTCCTGACCAGCCCATGCTGGTGGCGACAGACATCCACCGCCATTTCGAAGGAATGCGGGCGGTGGACGGGGTATCGCTCGAAGTCCTCCCCGGGAAGATCACCGGCCTGATCGGACCGAACGGAGCGGGCAAATCAACCTTCCTGGCCGTGCTCGCGGGCACGCTGCCCGCCACGAGTGGGAAGATCGTCCTCGACGGTGAGGACATCACGCGCGTCCCCGCCTACCAGCGCGCTCGACGCCGTCTCGTCCGTACTTTTCAGCTGCCGTCAGAGTTCGCGCAGCTGACTGTTCTCGAGAACCTGCTGGTCGCTGCCCCGAGCAACCGGGGCGATTCCCTGTTTGGCGCCCTGATGGGCAAACGCTACTGGGGCGAGGATGAGCACCGCCTGATCGACGAGGCTCGTGTGCTGCTCAAGCGGTTCGGCATGAGCGCCAAGGAGTCCGACTACGCCGGCACGATGAGCGGCGGACAGAAGCGCTTGATCGAGATCATGCGGGCGCTGATGCTGCATCCTCGCCTGCTCCTCCTCGACGAACCGATGTCGGGCGTGCATCCAAAGATCGTCGAGGAGATTCAGTACTACCTCCAGGATCTGCGTGCGGGTGGACTGACGATCCTCATGGTCGAGCATGAGCTGCACATGGTCGAGCGCCTGTGCGACACGGTGGTCGTCATGGCCCAGGGAAAGGTCATCGGCAGCGGGACCATGGCCAGCCTCAGGAAACAGCCGGAGATTGTCGACGCTTACCTTGTCGGATAGCCCCGCCCTGGACCATGCGCGGCCCGTCCCAAGCCTGCGGGCCGAGCACATCACGTCCGGCTATGGCGGAGTTCCCGTCATCCGGGACGTTTCGCTCGCGGTCGGCCCGGGCGAGATCGTGGCGGTGATCGGGCCCAACGGCGCGGGCAAGAGCACCTTGCTCAAGAGCCTGGTCGGTATCTTGCGAGTGACCGACGGCAAGATCTTGCTCGGCGACGCCGACGTCACGAATCACCCACCCGAGGACCTCGCCCGCCGCGGTGTCGGCTACGTGCCGCAGGTCAACGACATCTTCGAGCCGCTCACGGTGCTCGAGAACCTTGAGATGGGCGGTTACCTCTTGAGCGGCGCTCAGATCCGGGCGCGGGTCGGGGAGGTTGGAAACGTGTTCCCGCAGCTGCCTCCGCTGCTCAAGCGCCGCGCGGACAAGTTGAGCGGTGGCGAACGCAAGATGCTGGCCATCGCACGAGTCCTGATGCTGGACCCCAAGGTCCTGATCCTCGACGAACCCACCGCCAACCTGTCGCCGAAGCTCGCCGACAGCCTGTTGAGCGAACACGTGAAGCGGCTCGCCGGCGCGGGTAAGGCCGTGCTGCTCGTCGAACAGCGGGCGCGGGCTGCGCTCAAGATCGCCGACTGGACGAGCGTCCTGGTCTCAGGGCAGACCAGGCTGGAAGGACGCCCCGACGAGCTCCTCAAGCGCCAGGACTTTGAGGAGCTGTTTCTAGGAGCTGGGACCACCCTGGCTTCGCAAGAGGAGGACGACGACAAGAGATGAGACTTCTGATGTTCAAAGCCGATGGCGGTCGCAGGCTCGGCGCGCTGCGGCAGGGAAATGAGAATGAGGTCGTGGAGATCACGGAGCTCCCGGACTTGCGCGCCCTGATCGACGCCGGTGACCAGGGCATGGCCAGCGTCCGCGCTGCGTTGTCATCGTCTCGGTCGCACACTCGAAAGCTCGCGGACCTGGAGCTCCTGGCGCCGCTGGAGGAGCCGCGGGGAAATGTGATCGCGATCGGGCGCAACTACCAGAAGCATGCGGAGGAGACCGCCTTCATGGACGGCCGCGAGCCCGCGCCGCCCACGATCTTCACCAAGGCCATCACCTCGCTGACGGAACCTTTCGCCGACATTGCGATCGACCCCAGCATCAGCGACAAGATCGACTGGGAGGTCGAGCTGGCTGTGCTCATCGGCAAGTCGGGGGCGAACATCAAGCGCGCGCGGGCGATGGACCACGTCTTCGGCTACACCGTTCTCAACGATGTCACGGCGCGCGACATCCAGAGTGGATGGGGCGGCCAGTACTTCAAGGGCAAGAGCCTTGACCGTTCCTCCCCCACCGGCCCCTGGGTGGTGACAAAGGATGAGGTCGAGGACCCGCAGGCGCTCAAACTTTTTCTGAGGGTCAACGGTACCGTCAAGCAGGAGGGCGACACCCGCGACATGATCTACCCGGTCGACGCGATCATCGAGTGGGCCTCCAAGGGCATGACGCTTTTGCCTGGCACGCTCATCGCGACCGGAACGCCGGACGGCGTGGGGTTCGCGCGCAAGCCGCCGGAGTTCCTCAAGCCGGGTGACGTGATGGAGACCGAGGTGCAAGGGATCGGGCTGCTGCGGAACAGGTTCGTTTCGGCGGCCGGCTAGCCCGACCGCTCCGGCCTCTAAGGTCAACTCATGCAACGGCGGCCGCTTAATCGACTTTCTGGCGGCACGTCGATCGACGTGCCGGCCATCGGCATGGGGACCTGGCGCACCTTCGACACCGACGGAGATCGCCGCGCGCTGGTCGAGACTGCGCTCGAGGCAGGCATCGATCTCTTCGACTCCTCGCCCATGTACGGACGGGCGGAAACCACGCTCGCGCGAGGGCTGGAAGGAATCCGCGACCGGGTCCTCGTGGCGACCAAGATCTGGACCGCCAGTGCCGACGAGGGCGAGCGGCAAGCTGAGCGCGCGCTGCAGCTGTTCGGCCACGTGGACATCTACCAGGTCCACAACCTCCTCAACGTGCCGGCCCAGCTAGCGCTGCTCGAACGCTTGAAGAGCAAGGGGTCGGTGCGTGCGGTAGGCGCCACGCATTACCAGGAGTCCGCCTTTGGCGAGATGGCCAAGCTGATGAAGACCAAACGGCTGGACATGGTGCAGATCCCGTACAACCCGCTGCGCCGGACGGCGGAGCGCGAGATCCTGCCGCTGGCGGAATCGCTCGGTCTGGGGGTCCTCGTCATGAGCCCGCTCCAGAACGGGATCCTCGACCGCAGGCCATCCGTCGCGCAGCTCGCGGAGCTTGGCGTCGAGACATGGGCGCAAGCGCTCCTGAGGTGGATCACAAGCGACCCGCGGGTCAGCACCGTCCTGACGGCGACACAGCAACCCGACCACGTGCGCGAGAACGCTCGCGCGGGCGACCCGCCCTTTTTCACGCCAGAGCAGCGCGCCCTCGTAGTTCGCATCGCAGAGCACGCCTGAGCGCGCGTTAGCCTTAACGGAAATGTTCAAGCTCGAAGAGCTCACGGGAGTGCTGCCGGCGCTCATCTCGCCGCTGAGGAGCGACGGAAGGGTGGACGAGGCCGCCGTGGGGCGCCTCGTCGAGCACGTGCTGCACGGCGGCGTTCATGGGCTCCTGGCACTCGGGTCGACAGGAGAGACGGCTTCGCTCGACGAGGCCGCTCGGCGGTCGCTGCTGTCGAGCGTGGTCGACGCCGCGGCCGGACGCGTGCCCGTGCTCTGCGGTGTGGCGCAGAGCCACCTGTCGGCGGCGCGCATCGAGATCGAGGCAGCAGCGCGCCTCGGGGCCGCGGCCGCACTGGTCGCGCCGCCCTTCTACTACCTGATCGATCAGGCCACGCTGATCGCCTTCTACCGCCAGGTGGCGAGGGACAGCCCCATTCCGATCCTGCTCTACAACATTCCCCAGTACACGAAGATCGTGGCGCAGCCCCCGACCGTGGCCACGCTCGCTCGCGAAGGAGTCATCGCAGGCATGAAGGACTCGAGCCGCGACTTCGAATACTTCGAAAGCGTCGCCCTGGCCACGCGAGACATGCCCGCGTTCCGGCTCTTCACAGGCAGCGACACCATGCTCCTGCCGTCGCTGGTGATGGGTGGCGCGGGCACCATCTGCGGCGCCGGAAACGTGGCGCCGCGCTGGATCGTCAGCATCTACGAGGATTTCGTCAAGGGAGACCTGGCCGCGGCTCGCGCCGGCCAGGACCGCCTCTACGAGCTCGTGATGCAGCTGCGCGTAGGCGTGTTCCCCGCGGCGATCAAAGCCGCCTGCCACCTGCAGGGAATCTGCGAGCCATGGTGCGCTGTGCCGGTGCAGCCGCTCGACGACCAGCACGAAGCCAGGCTTCGCAATCGTTTGGAAGCCTGGGCGCTGCTTTCAACCGCCGTCGCAGGCTGATTCTGCGGAGGAGCGGTATTTCTGGGCCGTCGGGGGCACGCGCCGACCGCACTAAAGTCAGCACCAATCCCAGGGCGTAAGATCCGGAGGTGACCCCAGCGCGGTCGAAACGCGACCGCTTGCTCGAAGGCGAAGATCCGGCGTCCATGCGACCAAAGGACACGAGGCACTGGATCAGCGTCTACCGAGAGATGATCGCCTTCAAGGAAGACCTGCTGGAGCGCGTGAGCGGCGACCTCGTGCACGTCTCCGCCGCGGCCAAGATCGATCTGAACGATGACGTCAAGCTGATCGACGCGCAGCTCAGGCGGTATCGAAGACGCT
>DAITQH010000021.1:0-28722 GCA_036833175.1 Candidatus Dormiibacterota bacterium | reverse complement strand
CGATCCTTGCCCCGGGTTTTGTGAGCTACGTCACGGCGGAGCTCGTCGCGCGTTACGGAACCGCGGCCACGTACGGCGGTGGTCTTCGAGTCGTGACCACACTTGATTGGAGCATGACCGAGACGGCGCAGCAGCTGATCCAGGCCCAGGTCAGCCGGTATGGATGGGGGAATGTTCATCAAGGCGCAATGGTCGCGATCGACCCGCACTCGGGGGCCATCCTCGCCATGGTGGGATCCGCCAACCCGAACGCCTACGGGGGCCAATACAACTTCGCCGTGTGGCCGCCGCGCAACCCGGGCTCGTCGATGAAGATCTACACCTACACGGAGGCGATCGCGAGCGGAAAGTTCACCATGGTCTCGCCCATCCGCGACCAGTCGATCTCGATCTCCCAGGGACTGGGTGAGCCGCTGTACACGCCGAAGAACTACGACGGCAGGCTGCATGGCACCTGCCAGCTCCAGGCGTGCTTCCTCAACTCGTTCAACATTCCCGCGGTGCGCGTCGAGCTGGCCTTGCCCAACGGTCCGGCGGATGTCGCCCAGATGGCCCGCAACATGGGCGCTCCGCCCTGGCACTGCGACAACCCGCCGGCCTGCACGCAGTTCACCAAGAATGACCCTCTCTCCAGCTACGGCGCGTCGCTGACGCTTGGCGGCTGGGGCGAGACGCCGCTGCAGATGGCGACCGGAGCCTCGGTCCTCGCAGCACAGGGAGTCCTTCACCCGCCGACCTCGCTGCTGTCCATCACGACTGCCACCGGCAAGCCGGTCTACAAGCTCGATCCCAACGCGGGCGCCAAGCAGGTCATCGACCCCAAGGTCGCGTACATCGTGGAGCAGATGATGTCCGACGACAGCAACAGGGCGCTGGTCTTCGGCCGCGGCTCCAACCTCACGTTGCCCGACCACAAGGTCGCCTCCAAGACCGGGACGACCGAGGACTACCGCGACGGCTGGACGGTGGGCTATACGCCGGCGATCGCCACTGCATTCTGGATGGGGAATGCCGACTTCAGCCCCATGGCGAAGGACCTCGAGGCGAGCGTCATCGCGGCGCCGGTCTGGCACACCTTCATGGAGTGGACCTTGAACCAGGACCTGAAGCGGCCCGGTGGAGAGTGGTTCGCGGAGCCGGCCGGGTTAACCCAGCTCTACGTGGCCGGAAAGGTGCAGTGGTTCCTGCCGGGAACCTCGCCCTACCAGCCGACCCCGCCGCCACAAGGCATCGTCGCCGGCCGGGCCCCGCCGGGACCCTGATCGTCGGTTTCAGCTCCCCTGGGGCGCTGGCGCTTAGCACTCAGATCGGAGGGATGGGACGTGCCCAACTAGGTCTGGAAGGGATCGCTTTCGCTCGGTTGTGACCGGACAGGCCATAAGGGTCCACATTGAGCAGCACGCCTTCTTCGATTCAACAGGTCAGATCGTGCTGACGGGACACTTCAACGTCAGCTGCGGCTAGAGCTTCTTATCGAGTGACCTCACTCACATGCTCGTCTGTGCTGCGGCCGCCGGGGCGGGGGCGGGCGGTCCTGAACGACACTGCTGCAGATAGGAATTCCATTGCCATTGGCTCAAGAAATTCTGGGCGCTCGCGAATCCGGTCTGGTAGAGCGTCTGCTGGGTAGCAGGATCAATGTCGAAGTCCGTGGCTTGAACGTTGCCCGTGTCAACGAAGATCGTTCGAGCAACGACGCAAGGGTCATCGAGATGCATCTGGTCGTGCGCGTTCATCATCGTGCTCAAAAGCGCCTCTGCGAACGACCGGGTATCCGTTATCGGGTGAGCCACCTGGTTCGCGTTCGGGCGAGCGGAAAGCTTGATTCCGAAAGTCGGCCACCGTGGCGTCTGGCCATCGGTCCGATCGAATAGGCCGATGGGAAAATTTGAAAGCGCTCCGCCATCCACCAGCCAGCAATCCGCCTTGTCGACCGTGGACTTCATCTTCACCGGCTTGAAGAAGAACGGAATGGACATCGAAGCTCTCACGGCGTCGGCGACAGGCTGGCTATCCGGCTCAAGTCCATATTTCGGATAGTCCCAGGGCAGCCGCACAAGCTCTCCGCGCGAGAGGTCGGCCGTCATGACCACAAGGCGGTATGACTGGGTCGCTGTCTGTGAGCTGCCGGGGTCCGTCGTGATCTTGAGATCCCCGAACGTCCGCACGCCCTGCGAATCCAGCTGCTGCTTGATCCACTCGTGAAAGTAGTCGCCATGGTAGATGCCTTTCTCCATCAGGACGGACAGGCCTTCGCCGAGGAGGGTCATCTTCGACAGGTCTGTTGGATCGCGAAACTGCGTGTAATCGACAGTCTTCAATTCCTGTTGCATCTTCGAGGTCGTCATCTTTGCGGCAAGCAGCGACGCGACAATCGCCCCGGCGGACGTGCCCGCAACACGGGTGAAGTTGTAGCCGGCCTCCGCCAGTGCGGTGATGGCGCCCACATGACCGATGCCCTTGACGCCGCCGCCTTCAAGGACAAGGTCAGCGTTCATGACCGACGGCGTGGTGTCCGACATTTCCCTTCCATCCACAGCTGCGAAGCGGGCTTCCCGGCGCCTCGGCAGCGAAGCGCAGCTAGCCTACCGCAGCCTCGCGCGGCTGTCTAGAAATCGTCTCAGGCCCGGTCGCGATGCGCGCTGAAGTCGTACGTGACCCCAGTCAGCTGCTCCGAAATTTCCCAAAGGCGCCGTGCTGCTTCTTCGTCGTTTGCCCGCATCGTTGCCTCGACGAGGATTGGGTGCCCTCGCATCTCCCCCATTCCATCGGGTCCCAAATAGGAGCCACCGCGCAAGTCGGGGGCGGTCGCCGCATATAAGAGAGGTAGGGCGCCCATCTCGGCCGACTGCGCCACGAGGCGGTTGGCCAGGCGCATCGCAAGGCGCTCGTACGGCGGAGGCCCGCTGAGCTGCAGGTTGGTGGCCGAGTACCCGGGATGAGCCGCGACGCTGATCAATCCCCAGCCGGCGGCCTTAAGCCGCCTGTCGAGCTCGAATGCGAAAAGCAGGTTGGCGAGCTTGGACTGCGAGTAGGCTCCCCAGCGCGAGTAGCGACGCTCACCCTGCAGGTCGTCGAACCGCATCTGCCCACGTTTGTGGCTGTTGCTGCTGACGGTCACAACCCGGGCGTCGGGCCGTTCAAGGAGTGGCAGCAGGAGGCCAGTCAGCGCGAAATGGCCGAGATGGTTGGTCCCGAACTGAAGCTCAAAGCCGTCGGCCGTCTTTCGGTAGGGTGCCGCCATCACGCCGGCGTTGTTGACGAGCAGATCGATGTGATCGTTTCCGGCTCGAATGCGATCAGCGAAGGCGCGTATCGAACCAAGGTCGGCAAGGTCGAGCTGTACAAACTCAACTGACGATGACGGGAGGGCCCCACTGATCTCCCTTGCCGCCGCCGCGCCCTTCGCGCTGTCGCGACTGGCGATGATCACCCTGGCGCCATGCCTCGCAAGCTCGCGAGCGACGATGCGACCAAGGCCACTGTTGGCGCCGGTGACGACAGCCGTCCGGCCGTGCTGGTCCGTGATTTCGGCGGCGGTCCACTTTCCGGTCACCGTATGTGTGCCTCTCTAAGTGAGGTAGTGTCCGTCAGGAGGTCCAAAGCATAACTACCGATAGAGCCGCACCTGCTCTCTTCGACAGTCGTAGGGACGTCTGAGTTCCGTTATGCCCGTCTCAATCGCCGGCGAGCAGTCAAATCGGGTCAAAGCTGCTAGTCTCCACGAGCGAAGGCGGAGCGGTCGGTGGGGCTCCTGATGCTTCAAGGCGGGGTGATGGTCGGGCCAGTCCCTTGGAATCAGGGCTGCTTCGACCCTGGGAGATTCTGGGATGCCGCTTCACAAGATCAATGGCCAGTGGATCCACTACAAGGACACTGGCGGGAACCTGCCGCCGGTCGTCTTGGCGCACGGTCTCCTTATGGACCAACAGATGTTCGACCCTCAGGTCGAGGCTCTCCGTGATCGATACCGGATCATCGCCTGGGACGCCCGCTGCCACGGCGAGACGGAGACGACAGACGACCCGTTTACCTACGGGGACCTGGCAGAGGACTTGAGGGGGCTCCTCGACCATCTCGGAATCGCCCGGGCGGTGATCGGCGGCATGAGTCAGGGCGGTTTTGT
The DNA here is from genome assembly GCA_036833175.1 of Candidatus Dormiibacterota bacterium. Taxonomy (GTDB): domain Bacteria; phylum Chloroflexota; class Dormibacteria; order Dormibacterales; family Dormibacteraceae; genus Palsa-870. The sequence goes on along the minus strand of DAITQH010000021.1, from coordinate 24,596 downwards.
GGCTCTTCGTTTTGCGCTCAAATACCCCGACCGAGCAGCCGCGCTGATCCTGCTCAGCACACAGGGCGGAGCAGAAGATCCCGGAAAGGTCGCGATCTACGAGTCGATGCTCGATGTGTGGGAGAGCGACGGGCTGAACGATCAGCTGGCGGAGACGATCGCCGCGATCGTTCTCGGCAACAAGTGGGCGGGTCGCGAGGCCTGGATCGCAAAGTGGCGGCAATGGCCGCGCTCGCTTCTACGCCCCGCGTTCAACGCGCTGGTGAGCCGAGATGACCTCCACGATCGGCTGGGTGAGATCAAGGTCCCTGCACTCGTGATCCACGGCACCGCCGACGCCGCGATCGACATCGAGCTGGCTCAGCGGCTGTGCTCAGAGCTCGCCAACTGTCAGCCACTGATCATGATCGAGGGAGGCGGCCACGCCTGCAACCTCACTCACCCGAAGGTCGTGAACATGGCCATTGAGAGGTACTTGGCCGGACTTGCCGACGGGACTCTTCGGGGAGCCGAGCGGCGACGCGCCGACCGGCGCTCCGACATAACGCGCCGGCTCGGTGAGAGGCGGGATCCAGCCCGCGCAAGCGCCGGCCGCCGAGTGTACTTTCCCGTCGATAGGCGGATGGGCGAACGGCGCGGTCACGAGCGCCGCGCATCCTGGCGTGCGCACGGTCAGAGGATGGCCCAGGTCTAGCCGGCCAAACCAAACCACCAACGCCTGGTGCGACGGAAAGGGCTGCCGCCTCACGCAAAGCTGGCGAAGGGGCTCGTCGGACCCGTCATCACCTCAATTTGTGATTGGGCTTGGATTCGACTGCGGACACGCAAGTTCGAGCCTCACGATCGTTGCGTCCGCCTGAAAGCCTGTGTACGAGATTCGGACCAGGAGGCCCGCACGAATCGGCCCCCCGTGAGAGCTCGTCTGGTTGAACCCCGAGGTCACCACGTAGTCGGAATACTCGAAGTGAACGTTGGACACCGTAAATCTTTCGGTGTCATGACCATCGACCGGCATCGGATGGAAGTTCTCTATGGGCCCAGACACGACGGCGACCTGCCCACGCGTCTCAGCAAACCATGTTGCCGCCCAACCACCGAAAACACCTGCGGAGGCGATGGTGGTCCACAGCACGGCGAAGCCGAGAAAGACGTACGGGAAAATCCGCTGCCACGGTGGTCCTGACCAGTGCGGTAACCCTAGCTTGGTGGGGTCCATGCGACCCAACAGGACGAATCCGGCACCGATCGCGACAAATAGCAACCCGAAGGCTGGAAACTGCCAATCGGGGCCGTGGTTGGCTGCGTCGAAATATGTGGAATAGCAGGCGCCCACTGCGAGCAATTATCGACAGAGCTTCCGACGACGCTATGGATGGGGCGCTCAGCGCGTTCAGGGCCGGGTCTGTGATCCAGTTCAAAGGTGTGAAACGGCACGGGCGGCGACCAATTTCTCTGGACGTTTGGTCCGCGGAGAAGTGGTCGCCGCTTCTGGTTCCGGCTAGAGCGCCGGACCCGTTGTCAACGTGATCGTGGCGGTGTGGCTGGTCGATGCCTGGTCGGTCCAGGTCACCTGGACCTGGTCACCCGGCTTGTAGGTGTGCAAAACGTTGCCGAGATCGGTGGTTGAGCTGATCGGGTTGCCGCCGACATCGGTGATGACGGCGTACTGACCAAGACCGGCCTGGTCAGCAGGCGACCCGCTGATGACGCCGACCACCACCGCGCCGGACGTTATGTTCAGGCCCAGCTGGGCCGCGATCGCAGGCGTGAGGTCGGTGACCGAGATGCCAAGGTAGCCCACCTGCCCGAGGATGACCTGCGAGCTGGCCTGCCCGGAGCGGATCTGATTGACGACGGCAAGCGCGTTGTCGGTGGGGATTGCGAATCCGACCTGGGTGGCGCCGTTGCGCGAGGTGCTCTGTCCGGCGGTGATCATCCCGACCACCTGCCCAGCGGAGTTGACGAGCGGGCCTCCGGAATCGCCCGGCGCGATCGTCGCGTCGCTCTGGATCATGCCTGTGAGCTGCTCGGAGCTCGCGCCATCTGTTGCAGTGATCGGCTGGCCGAGAGCGACGATGCTCCCCTGGGTGACACTGGGCGCGCCGCCCACGCCGCCCGCGTTGCCGATCGCAACCACTGACTCGCCCGCCTGAAGCGTCGAGGAGTCGGCGAGGGTTGCTGTGGGCAGCCCCGAAACGCCGCTGATCTGGATGAGCGCGACGTCCGCGGTCGGATCCACGCCCATGACAGTCGCTGTGTAAAGGCCCGCACGACCGGCGATTTGCACGGTGATGCTGGTTGCACCCGCCACGACGTGGTTGTTGGTGAGGACCTCACCCGTCGAGGTCAGGATGATCCCGGTGCCGGCTGCGGTTCCCGATCCGCTTGGGGATTGGAACACCGTGTTGATGTCGACCACCGCCGGGTCGACCGTGGTCGCGACAGCCGAGGCCTGGACGGTCGCACCACCGAATGCGGATGCGGGCTGCGGGACCGCGGCGATTGGCGCGGTGGCGCTCAGAACCGTGCTGCCGCCTGCGCTGGCCGTATTCGAGCCGAGCAGCAGGACTCCCACCATGCCGATAAAGGCGACCACGGTGGCCGCAATTGCCAGCCTCGTAGGTCCCCGCCTGGGCTGTGTCTTGCGCGGCGGCCCGAACCAGTGAGAACGTGGATCGAAAGAGCTCTCGGCGGGAACAGTGGCGGGCGTCAACCCGGCGCCTGAGCCGAGGGATTCGCTTGTGAAACGGTCAAATTCCGACATCGAAACTACCTCGCGAACGCCGTCTTCGAGAGTGAGGCGGCTTGCTGCTTGAACGCTTCTCAAGATGCCCACGGCACCTGAGGACGAGCTAAGAGCGAGGTGGACCGGACCTGGGAGGTTGCTGGGAAGTTGCTGTGAGCAACTCGGATTCGGCTACTTCTTTCCTGACCTTCTCCCTTGAGCAGGGAGATGTGGACTCACGGCTGCAGCCCCATCAAAGGCGCCCGCTGCCACCATCCGCGCGACGCCTCGAGCGAACGATTGGGTGAGCGGCAGGTGCATGTTGAGGTAGCGGTGGTAGAGCGGGCCGAAAAGCAGGTCCATGATCAGCTCGGCGTCGCTGCCGGCAGGAATCTCGCCTCGCGCGATCGCGCGCTCGATGATGGGCCGGCGTTCCTTTCGGATCCGGTTCACAAAGCGCTCGCGCCAGGCCACCGCCAGGTCAGGATCACTCTGCGCCTCAGCGATGAAATGGGCCACCGCGCGGCCGCCGCGCTGGAGGTTCGCCAACTTGACCCAGTTCTCTGCGACATGCGCTAGATCACCTTCGAGACTGCCCGTGTCAGGGGTGGGTTGAGTCGTGAGGATGCCGTCCACCACCGCGTCGAAGGCCAGCGCCCCCTTGCTCGGCCAGCGCCGGTAGATCGAGGCTTTGCCGACGCCCGCCCGCTCGGCCACACCCTCGATCGTCATCTCGGCGAGGCCCGATGCGAGGACGATCTCGCCCGCAGCCCTGAGGATCGCCTTCTCGGTGTTTCTGCTGCGGGGCCGTCCTCTTTTCTTCTCGATTGGAATAGGCGTTGCGTCCATCACCTTTCGATAATACGATACGAGACGTTCCGTCCGTAATTAGTTTTAAGCGGCGCAAGGAGAAAATCATGACTGGCAAGACATTGATGGCTGACAAGCTGGCGGTGATGGCAGACTCACCCGCGGACTACCAGCGGCTTGGACTCTCCCCCACCACGATCGCGCCGTGGGAGGATGGGGCGCGCACCGACGATTCGGCGGGCACTTACGAATGGTGGTACTTCGACGCGCACCTGGCCGATGGAGCGAAGGTCGTTGTGTCGTTCATGAACACCATGGACCTCGCGGAGCCGAAGTCGTTGGCGCCGGTGCTTCGACTGAACCTTGACCTCCCCGACGGGCGGCATTTCGAAAAGCTGGTGCACTACCAGCCCAGCGAGTGGTCGGCGGCCAAAGACCACGCAGACGTGCGCCTGGGCACGAACCGATTCACCGGGGACCTGCACCAGTACCGGATCCAGGCGACGGCGGAGGAGATCTCGATCGACGCCACGCTGACAGGTGAGGTTCCGCCGTGGCGGCCCTCGACGGGGTACATGCTTTTCGGCGCCGATCGGTCGATGGAATTTGCCTGGCTGCCCTCGGTGCCGCAGGGAGCGGTCACCGCTTCCTACTCGATCAACGGCGAGAAGCACGAGACGACAGGGGTTGGGTACCACGACCACAACTGGGGCAACGTCGGCCTGATGAAGGTCGTGCACGACTGGTACTGGGCGCGTGGTCAAGCCGGCCCGTACACGGTGATCGCCTCCTACGTCACCGCATCCGAGAAGTTCGGTTTCGAGCCGATTCCCATCTTCATGCTCGCGCGTAACAACGTCCTCGTCGGCGACGACCCGGCCAAGGTCACCTTCGAGCGGGAAGGGATCTACACCGATCAGAAGACGGGCAAGCCTGTTGCGGCGACGACGCGCTACACGTACCGGGACGGCGAGAATCGGTATGTCGTGTCCTTCACACGCACCCACGACCTGTCGGCCAACCGCATGATCGAATCCGTCAAAGGCGTCAAGCGCATCGCCGCCAGGCTGATGCACTTCGACGGCGCCTACCTGCGTTTCGTGGGTGACCTCCAGATCTCGAGGTATCGCTCCGGCGAGCTGGTCGAGACCTACAAAGAAGACGCGATCTGGGAGCTCATGTACTTCGGCCACGCCCGCTGATTCGCGGAAGTCGTTTCGGGAGCGGGAGGCCCGGGGTGAAATCTCCGGCCACCGGTCGTCCTACTCGAGGCAAAATTCGTTTCCCTCCGGATCGGCCAGGACCACCCAACCGCCTGGGCTCAACTTCCGCCGGTCGTCAACGATCGTTGCCCCGAGGCCCAATAGCCTGTCGAGCTCTCCCTCCTGGTCTCGGTCTACAGGGATGAGATCCAGGTGCACGCGGTTCTTGACCACTTTGCTTTCAGGAACGCTCACGAAGACCAAGCGAGGCCATCTGTCATCGGGTGCGGTCGCGACCCAATAGTTGTTGCCAGGCGCCTTGACCTCTTCCAGCGAGTAGCCGGTGGCGGCCGACCAGAACGTCGAGACGACGTGAGGATCGTGGCAATCAAATGTGACGTTGAGAACGGCTGAAAGCATGGTCACTGAGTCTAGGACTAGCCGGTCTGATGACCCCAGACCGAAGCGGCCACCCGTCCCACGAGCTCCAGCTTTCGTTTCTGCTGTTCGTGACTGATACGGTTGCCCTCCACGGTCGACGCGAACCCGCACTGAGGGCTCAGCGCAAGTCGCTCGAGCGGGACGTAGTGCGCGGCCTCTTCGATCCGGGCCTTCAGCTCGGCCTCGGTTTCCAGCTCTGGCTTCTTGGTCGTCACGAGGCCGAGGACGGCGGTCCGGTCCTCGGGCAGGTGCTTGAGCGGCGCGAAGCCACCGGAACGGCTGTCGTCGTACTCGAGCAGGAACCGGTTGAATAGGGTCTTCTCGAAGATGCGCGAGATCGGCTCGTAGTCGCCCTCGGCGTAGAACTTGCTCTGGTTGTTGCCGCGACAGACGTGGAGTCCAAAAGTCACACCGGGGTGGCCCTGGATGATCGCGTTGTCGAGCTCGATGCAGCGATCGATCAACTCCTCGGGATCGCTTCCCCGCTGCCGGTAGCCCTCCCGCATCGCTGCGTCGAGCAGAGCCCCGTACTGCGGTGCGTCGATCTGGATGTATGTGCAGCCGAGGCGAACCAGCTCGTCCACCTCCCGGCGGGAGAGGTCGACGATGTCGGCCAGGTAAGCATCCCTGGTTGGGTAGGCGCCCTTCGACTTTTCCGGGTCGTAGTACGCGGCTGCCTGCTGCGCGCTGAGCATCGTCACCTTGCCGGGACGTCCTCTCACCGATCGAAGAAACGTCCATTCCTCGCCGCACATGCTCCGCTTCCAGCGCAGGCGGTTCACCACCACGGGGCGCTTGAGGATCAGCTGCTCCCCACTCTCGTCGCGGAAGGGAATCGCCCAGCCGCCCTCACGATCGAATCCTTCGAACGAGTCGATCAGGTGGCCGTAAAACGCGTACCGGCGGAGCTCACCATCGGTCACGACATCGATACCTGCTTCTTCCTGAAGCTCGACCGCCGAACACACCGCAGCGTCCTCGACCGCCTTGAACTCGGCCTGCGTCATCTTGCCGGCCTCAAAGCCCTTTCGAGCGTGGACCAGGTCGTTTGGGCGCAGGAGGCTGCCGACAACCTCGGCTCGCAACGGCTTCATTTGTTGCGACACGTCCTATTCCTCCTCCAGGACTTTGGAGGCCAGCCCGAATGCGGTGTTGGCGGCCGGCACGCCGCAGTAGATGGCCGTCTGCAGGAGGATCTCTTTCAGCTCGTCCGCGGTGACCCCGTTCGTCAGGGCTGCGCGCATGTGCAGGGCCAGCTCCTCGTTGCGATTGAGGGCGACCAGCATCGCGACGGTGATGCAGCTGCGCGTGCGCCTGTCGAGACCGGGGCGCGTCCAGATCTCACCCCATGCGTAGCGCGTGAGGAGATCCTGGAACTCCTCAGTTAGAGGCGTCCGCGCCGCTTCCGCGCGATCCACATGGGCATCCCCCAGCACTTCGCGTCGCACCTTCATGCCGCTCTGCCTTTCATCGGTCATGACAAATCTCTCCCTTTCAGAGGGCGAAGAACACCGTCTCGCCCTCACCCTGTAGGCGGATGTCGAAATGCAGGATGTCCCCCTCCCGGCGGGCGATGAGCGTGTGCCGGCGCCCGTCGTCGACCAGCTGCAGCACACCGTCAGCGCGATGCGCGTCGTCCTCGTCGGGAAGGTACATGCGTGTCAAGAGATGCCGCAACAGGCCGCGCGCGAAAACCGCGATGTTGAAAAACGGTGCACCGTTGCTCAAGACCGGCTTGCGCAAGGTGAAGTGAAAGGCGCCCTCTCCGTCGGTACGGCAGCGCGCGAACTGGTCACCTTGAGAAGCCTCGACCAAGGCATCACTCACGGGCTCGCCGGCGCCGTCGAGCACCTGCCCTTCCACCCTGATCGCATCGCGTGATTCGCGTGCCGTCGCATTGGCGTCATTGTCGAAAGGCAGCGCGAAACCGAAGAACGGCCCGACGGTTTGCGACGGCGTTGGCGCCGTCATGCCTCGGTCGGCGTTGCGCGCCGGCCGCGCAAAACGATGTCCCAGCGATAGCCGAGAGCCCACTCTGGAATCGTCGTGTCGAGGTCGAGCCGCGCCATCAGCAGGTCGCGTCCACGCAGGTCCGGAATCGAGCTCATCATCGGGTCGAACGGGATCAGCGGATCGCCTGGAAAGTACATCTGCGTGACGAGCCGGCTCGCGAGCGAAGGGCCGAAGAGCGAGAAATGCACATGCGCGGGGCGCCACGCGTTCAGGTGATTTCGCCACGGATAGGCGCCTGGCTTGACGGTGACGAATCGATAGGAACCGTCTTCGTCGGTCAAGGCTCGGCCGGCGCCCGTAAAGTTGGGATCGAGCGGTGCGTCATGGTCGTCGACTGGATCCAGATAGCGCCCAGCAGCGTTGGCCTGCCAGATCTCGACGAGAGTGTTGCTAATGGGTTGCCCGTCGCTGTCGAGCACGCGCCCCGTGATGATGATCCGCTCGCCCAGGGGCTCGCCTCGATGCTGGCGGGTCAGGTCTGCATCCTCCGCCCGCACCGGGATGCGCCCGAACACCGGACCGGGTGCCTTGTGGAACCACTCGTCGGGCAGCTTCACCGGCTCGTGCTTGGGAGCGCGCAGCACGGTGGAGCGATAGTCCGGATAGAGATAAGGAGGCTCGTAGTCCACATCGTTCACGGCCCTTGACGGAAATTATGAACGCCGCAAACCCCGATCGTCGGTACACGGAGCGTTTCTGCAACCAAAATCGGGCCTTGATTCTTAGCCCGGCTTGGAGCACACTCCGGATCGTCGGTACACGGAGCAATTCCTGATATCCGCCGGCCGCGCGCAGGGCCACCCGATGTATGGGAGGAGTCTCGTGAGCAAGAGGAACCTTCGATCCGGCCCGATCACGCGGCGCGAGATGCTGAAGGGCACCGGCCTGGTCCTTGGCGGCCTGGCGGTCCCGGGATTCCTCGAAGCCTGCCTCACGTCGACTACGTCTACCCCGAGCGGCTCGATCAAGATCGGCTTCGTCAGCCCGCTCACCGGCCCGGCTTCTGGCTTCGGGGAACCGGACGCCTACGTCATCGGCCTGGCGAAGAATGCTTTCAAGAACGGCATCACGGTCGGCGGCACCAACTACAGCGTGGAGATCATCAACCGAGACGGGCAGTCGACGCCGTCGGTCGGGGCGGCGATGGCCCAAGACCTCATCACGAACCAGAAGGTCGACCTCATGCTGGCGACCTCCACGCCCGAGACGGTGAACCCCGTTTCAGACGCCTGCGAGGCGGCCGGCGTTCCGTGCATCTCCACCGTCGTGCCCTGGGAGGCCTGGTACCTGGGCCGCGGCGCCAAGATCGGGCAGGCGTCACCGTTCAAGTACACCTTTCACTTCTGCTTCGGCGTCGAGCAGTTCTTCAATGCGTACACCCACCTGTGGCCGCAAGTCCCGACCAACAAGAAGGTTGGAGTCCTGTGGCCCAACGACGCCGACGGCAACGCCATCCGCGGCGCGCTCGGCCCGCTGCTGAAGTCGGCCGGTTACACCATCATCGACCCAGGCGCCTACGAAGACGGCACCAACGACTACACGGCACAGATCCAGAAGTTCATAAGCGAGGACTGCCAGATCTTCAACACCTTCCCCATCCCGCCGGACTTCGCCACGTTCTGGCGCCAGGCCGCACAGCAGGGATATACAAAGCACGTGAAGATCGGCCAGATCGCGAAGACTGGTTTGTTCCCGTCGCAGGTCTCGTCGCTTGGCTCAATTGGAAACGGTCTCGCCTCAGGTGTCTACTGGGCCCCGACCTGGCCTTACAAGTCGTCTCTGACGGGCATCTCATCGAAGGATCTCGCCAGCGGGTATGAGTCTTCCAGCAGCAAGCAGTGGAACCAGCAGCTCGGTCCGAGCCTGGCGCTGTTCGACGTCGCCGAGGCGGTGCTGAAAGCAAGCGGCAACCCAAAGGACAAGGCGAAGGTCGCGGCTGCGATGACGACGCTCGCCGTCGACACTCCGGTCGGTCACCTCGACTGGTCGAAACCGGTAACGCTGGCCGGAACCCAAATTCCGAACATCATTGCCGCCCCCATCATCGGCGGCCAGTGGAAGCAGGGTGTCTCCAAGTGGCCCATCGACTTCGTCATCTGCGAGAACTCGTCCGACAGCAACGTGCCGGTCGCGTCGACCCTGCAGCCATACCAGGGCTAACCATGGAAGCGGCGGTTCTCGCCGCCGTTGATATTCGCAAGCGGTTCGGGGCGCTCGCCGTCCTGGACGGTGTCAACCTGTCCCTCAGTGAAGGTCAGGCGGTCGGCATCGTCGGGCCGAACGGCGCCGGCAAGACCACCCTGCTGAACATCCTGGCAGGCGCGTTCGTGCCTGACTCCGGCAGCGTCAATTTCCGTGGACGAGACGTCACCTCCCGAGGCGCCGCCGACCGCTGCAAGCTCGGTATTGCCCGAACCCACCAGGTGCCGCGTCCTTTCATCGGCATGAGCGTCTTCGAGAACGTGCTCGTAGGCGTGACTGCCGGTGGAAAGCGGCGCGGCGCCGAAGCCTATGACCTCTGCCTGCAGGTGCTGGACCAGACCGCCCTCACCGCAATCGCGAACCGGCGCGCCGAGAGCCTTGGACTGCTGCAGCGCAAACGCCTCGAACTTGCCCGCGCGCTGGCCGTCGAACCTTCTGTACTTTTGCTCGATGAGATCGGTGGCGGCCTCACCGATGCGGAGACCGCCGCACTGGTCGAGATGGTGGCGAATCTCCGCGACCGCGGCATTGCGGTGCTCTGGATCGAGCACATCGTCCACCTGCTCATGCAGGTGGTGAGCCGGCTTGTCTGCATGGACGCGGGCCGCATCATCGCGGAGGGCCCGCCGGACGCCGTCGTCGCGCAGGCGGCGGTGATCGACGCGTACCTGGGCGGCCGCTCGTGACGCTCCTGCGGGTCGAAGAGCTCGATTGCCGTTACGGCCTGTTCCAGGCCGTGCGTGGAGTTTCGTTTGAGGTCACGCAGGGCGAGACGGTCGCGTTGATCGGCGCCAACGGCGCAGGCAAATCCACCTTGCTCAGGGCGATCGCCGGGGCTCACAAACCGTCCGGCGGTCGCGTGGTTTTCGACGAAGCCGATGTCACATCCATGCCTGCTCACCGCCGGGTGTCGCTGGGGATCGCGTTGGTGCCCGAAGGCCGCCGGTTGTTTCCCAGCCTCACCGTCGAGGAGAACCTCCGCGTCGCCGCGACCGGCCGGGGCCGATGGAACGTCCAGTCGGTACTCGACGTCTTCCCCCTGCTCCAGTCGCGGCGACACGTGGCGGCCGCCAACCTCTCCGGCGGGGAGCAGCAGGCCGTCGCGATAGGACGGGCGCTGATTACGAATCCCCGGCTGCTCCTGCTGGATGAGGTCTCGTTGGGGTTGGCGCCGATTGTCGTCGACGCTGTGTATCGCTCGCTGGCCGACATCATCAGCGAAGGCACGACGGTGTTGCTCGTCGAGCAAGACCTTACCCGCGCGCTCAAGGTGGCCGGCCGAGTCATCTGCATGCTCGAAGGGCGCATCGTGCTGGCGGGCGAGGCTGCCTCGCTTGATCGCGACCAGGTTGTCGGCGCGTACTTCGGGTTGAAGCGCCCGGCATGACCATCGTCAACGCCGTCGTGCAGGGCATCTTCCTCGGAGCCTTTTACGCGGTGCTCGCATGCGGCCTTTCGATCATGTTCGGGGTGATGAGGATCATCAACCTGGCCCACGGCGACATCGCCGTGCTTGGTGCGTACGTCATCTTCGTAATCGTCCAGAGCACCGGCATGTCACCCTTTGTCGCCTTCGTCGTGGCGCTCCCCGTGATGATCCTGCTCGGCTATGTCCTCCAGCTGACCATCCTCGAGCGCAGCCTCAAGTCCGGAATTCTAACCCCGCTTCTGGCGACGTTCGGGCTGTCGATCGTGATCCAGAACCTGCTGCTCCTCAAGTTCTCGCCCGATGTTCGCTCGCTCGGTGGAAACGCAGGTGCTGTCACCACGTCCAGCTGGCAGATCACAAGCGGCCTGTCGGTTTCCGCGCTTGGCCTTGTGATCCTGGTGGTGGCGCTCCTCGTATTCGGTGCCCTGCAGCTGTTTCTGTCGCGCACGCGTGCCGGGTGGATGATGCGGGCAACCGCCGAAGATGCTGAGGCGGCCGAGCTGGTCGGTATCAACAGCCGCGGCGTTTACGCCCGAGCCACCGCGCTTGCGGTGGCGATCGCCGCCCTGGGCGGGCTTTTCCTCGCGATTCGCTCGGTGTTCGATCCGCTCAGCGGACCGACGCAGCTGATCTTTGCGTTCGAAGCGGTCGTTATCGGCGGGATGGGGTCGCTGTGGGGCACTCTGCTGGGCGGCCTCGCGCTGGGCGTGGCACAGACGGTGGGTGCTCAGATCAACCCGGAGTACTCGGCCTTGACGGGTCACCTGCTATTTCTCGCGGTGCTGATCGTTCGGTATGGCGGCGGCCGCGTCAGCTTGCCGGCCGCGCGATGAGGGTTCAGCGTTGGACACGCACGTCGAGATTGTTCACGGGCGCCACCCTCGCGATTGCCATCCTGCTGGCGGCGGTTCCGTTGGTGTTCGAGGCCGACCTGGTCCAGAAGCTCACAAACCTGCTGATCCTGGTGCTGCTTGCAGCCATGTGGAACGCGCTGGCGGGTTACGGCGGGCTGCTTTCGATCGGCCAGCAGGCGTTCATCGGTATCGGGGCCTACGGAACGCTGTTCTTCGCCGGCCTCGGCGTCAGCCCGTATCCCGCGATGGTGCTGGCGACGCTGGTGGCGGGAGTGATCTCGGTTCCAATCTCGTTTCTTGCTCTGCGCCTACGCGCCGCGCAATTCGCGATCGGCATGTGGGTGATCGCCGAAGTGATCTCGATCCTCGTCCGGCTCGATCAGAACCTTGGCGCCGGCACAGGGATGTCCCTCATCCAGCTGAACCAGTACGCGCCCAACTTTCGCCAGGCATACACGTTCTGGCTGGCGCTGGCCTTCACGGTCATTTTTCTTTCTGCTCTGTTCTTCCTTCTGCGTTCTCCGCTGGGAGTGTCGTTGCAGGCAATCCGCGACGACGAAGACGCCGCTCGGTCCCTCGGTGTGCGCGTCGCAGCTCGGAAGCGGCTGCTCTTCGTGCTCGCCGGTTTTGGCTGCGGCGCGGCCGGCGTCCTGATCGGCGCCAATACGCTGTTCATCGAGCCTGGTTCCATCTTCAGCGTGCAGTGGTCGGCTTACATGATCTTCATGGTGCTGGTCGGGGGTCTGGGTACTTTCGAGGGCCCCATCCTCGGCGCCATCCTGCTCTTCGGGATCCAGACCACGTTCACGCAAGGTGGCCCGTGGTACCTGGTCGGGCTCGGCGCGACCGCGGCTCTTTTTGCGCTCGCCCTGCCGCGAGGTATTTGGGGCACCATCGAGGAGCGCCTTGGGCTGCGCCTGTTGCCCGTCGGTTATCGAGTTGTAGAGATCAAAGGTGAGGAAAGAACCGCCTGACGCGCGTCCCGAGGACCTGATGAAGCATCCGGGCCATCTGCTGCGTCGCGCCGTGCAGGTGATGAACCAGCTGTGGAACGAAGAGGTCTCGCACACGATCACCTCGCCCCAGTTCGCGGCGCTGAACGCCCTCTTCAGCGAACCGAATCTCGACCAGCGCTCGCTGGGACAGCGCATCTCGCTCGACCGCTCGACCATGGCGGAGGTGGTCTCGCGTCTGAGCACAAGGGGCTTCATTCGCAGCGAACGCGACACGCGTGACGGCCGCCGCAAGACCATCAACCTGACCCCGAAAGGCCTTCAAGCCGTGAAACAGCTCATCCCTCGCACGCACGCGATGACACTCCGGCTGGTTGGACCGCTCGACCAAAAGCAGCGCGACGAGCTCTTGTGCCTCTTGACCAAGGTCGTCGGGGCGAACGAGCGCCGCTAGGCCACCGGCCTCGTCATCCGACCAGCCGGATCCGCTTCGACTTGAGCTCCGAACGAGGCAGCGTCCCCCGCTCGACCACGCGACAGCCGAGTCGAACGCCAAGGGCCTGGCGCAGATCGGCCTCGATCCGCTCCGTCGAGAAATCGTCACCGGCCGTCTCGATCAACAGCGACACCTCGTCCATCTGCCGCACGCGCCGGCGCTCGATCACAAACTCGACCACCTCCGGATGGCGGCGAACGATGTCCTCCACCTGCGAGGGAAAGAGGTTGACGCCGCGCACCGTGAACATGTCGTCAACGCGTCCCTGGATACCGCCGAGCAGCTTCACGAAGGCGCTGCCGCACGAGCACTGATCCCGCGATAACCGGACGCGGTCGCCGGTTCTGTAGCGGATCAGCGGCATGCCCCACCGGCCCAGGTTGGTGGCCACCAGCTCGCCTTCGTCGGACGGATGTCCATGCTCGTCGAGAACTTCGAAGATGAACTCGGACTCGACCAGATGGATCCCATCCCTCTGCGAGCAGCTGAAGCCCGTCGGACCCAGTTCCGTCATGCCGGTGTGGTCGAAGCACTTGGCGCCGTACGCCTCTTCAATCGCGCCGCGGGTGGCAGGGATGCTCGCCCCCGGCTCGCCTGCGTGAATTGTTACGCGCACGGCCGACCCGTTCAGGTCAAGGCCCAGCTCACTCGCATCGTCGGCCAATCGCAACGCGTATGTGGGTGTTGAAAGCAGCACCGTCGCGCCCAGGTCGAGCATGTTCCGCAACCTTTGCTCGGTAGACATCGCGCCACCCGAGATGCACAGCGCGCCTAACCGCTGCGCTCCTCCAAACGCGGACCAGAATCCGATGAACGGACCGAACGAGAAGGCGAAGAAAACGCGGTCCGCGGCCGTCACTCCAGCAGCGCGATAGACGTGGTCCGCCCAGATCCGAAGCCACCACTCCCACGACTCCGCGGTGTCGAGCCACCGCAGGGGCTGGTCGCCGCTCGATCCTGATGTCTGATGCAAGCGCACGAAGCGGTCCATCGGATAAGTGAGGTTCGTCCCGAATGGCGGGTGGGCCGCCTGGTCCGCGAGCAAATCGGCTTTGGTGGTCAGGGGGAGTCGCTCGAAATCGTCCCATCCATTCACATCGTGGAGACGGTCCCGCCAGAACGCGTTGGCCGCAAGCACATCGGCCAGCCCTGCTTGCAGCTTCCGCAGGTGCCGGTCGCGGAGCTGGTCCGGATGTGTCCTTGAGGGCGCTGTCTGGTTGATGTGCGCCCTGCGCGCGCCGGGCGAGCTCAAGGGCCTCATGTTAATTCGGAAATCGTCCGTGGGCGGACTAAAATTCGGCCTCATGATCGTCGTCACGGGGTCGACCGGTCGCATGGGTGGGCTGGTGGCCCGGCGGCTCGAGGCGGGGGGTCAACCGATGCGGCTGCTGGTGCGCGATCCACATCGCGCTCCCCAGATCAAAGGCGCGCAAGTGCAGGCAGCGGAGTATGGCGACCCTGAAGCTCTCGCCAAAGGCCTCCGCAACGGTGATCGAGTGTTCATGGTTTCAATGTGGATCGGCGGCGACACGCGCCTCGACCTGCACCGCTCTTTTATCGAGGCGGCGGCGAAGGCGGACGTGGCTCATCTCATCTACCTGTCCTTCGTCAACGCGGGTCCGAACGCGATCTTCTCCCACGCGCGGGAGCACGGCGCCACCGAGGAGATGCTGCGTGCGTCAGGCGTGCCGTGGACGTCGATTCGCAACAGCATGTACGCAGACGACATCCCAGGGTGGTTTGACCCGGACGGGGTCGCGCGCGAGCCGGGGGACGACGCGCGGATGAGCTTTTCGTACCGACCCGAGCTCGCCGATGTGATCGCGGCAGCGCTGACCAAGCCCGGACACGAGGGCAAGATCTACAACATCACGACGCCGGACTCCGCATCTATGCGGGAGCTGGCCCAGATCGCCAGCAAAGTCACAGGCGAGTCCTACGGCTACGAGCCGATCTCAGACGCTGAGTGGATCGAAAGGTGGAAGGCCCAGGGACGGCCTGACTGGGCCCTCGAAGCCGGAAAGACTTCGTACGAAGCGTTACGAGCCGGCGAGCTCGACGTCGTCTCCGGCGACTACGAGAAGGTCACCGGCCGGAAAGCCACGACCATCGCGCAGGTCATTGCGGAGCTCGCCGATGAGATGCCGCTCGCCTCGAGCGCGGCCGACTTTTGAAATGGCTGACGCCAAGTAGCCAGCTATCGCAAGAGCGAGACCGCTTCGTCATACTCCTGACCACCTCGTCCGGGCCGCGCAGCGCAATCCCCACATAGCGCAATTGGTCAAGGGTCGTGTTCGCCACCATCGTGCGGAACTCCTCATAGTCGGTCGTCGTCTGACCATGTGCTGGGAAATCGGGGTCAGGAGAACGGCGAAACCTGACGTTCCTGCTTCACCCCGTCCACATAGAGATCGACCTTCTCGTTGTAGAAACAAAGCAGGTTCTCGATCTTCGGAATCTCCGGGATCGGCCGCGGATACGCCCATACGAAATCCCGGTATGTCTGCTCGCCAACCCGCAAGGACCAGTAGCTCGCCGCGCCCTTGTATGGGCAATGCGTCAGCGTGTTGGTTGGTTCGAGAAGGTCCATGCGCACGTCCAGCTTCGGGATGTAATAACGAGTAGGCAGACCCGTCTCGTAGAGCAAGACCGGCCGGGTGGTCTCCGCAATTACCTGCCCGTCGACCTCAACCCGCACGTGTCGCGAGCTGTGGACCGTGTCGACCCGTGTGTACGGGTCGCGCGGATGGACGAAGACTTCCTCGTCCTCTTCGAACCACCGGTCGACGGCGTTCCAGTAGAAGGCGATGTGGCCTTCGAGCGGAACCAGGTCTCCGGTCGGTTCCGCGTAATTCCACGCAAGGTTGTCCTCGACACGACCTTCGGCATTGGAGCGCCATCGCTTGATCCCAGAGCCCGAACCCGCAGCCGCATCCTTGGGCGCGAGTAGATCCATATGGACGTCTTCAATCGGAAACCAGTAGACCGGTGGGCGCTTGGTCTCGAACACAAGCAGAACCTTCTCGCTGTCGACCAGAAGCTCGTTGGCGAAATGCGCCCGTACGCGTCGCGGGCTGAGCTCGATATGCACCCCATCCTTCAGTCGCGCATGCTCGGCACCCGCCGGAACACGGATCGTGGTCTTGCTCTCGCCCATGCACAAGACAACCGGAGCGCCGGCGTGAACCTTCCCTCGCTTCTAGACGACGAATCGGGCGAATTCGCCGATCAGAGGTTCGGTCAGACGGCCGCCCTCACCAGGGCCGGGTTGATCACGCCGCCGTCCATGGCCGCTTCCGGACCGTGGGAGTGCTTCAGCATCTCGCGCAGACGTGCCTTGGCGACCGCCAGACGCGACGCGACGGTCCGCTCAGGGATGCCCAACGCCTCCGCGATGGCCCGGTTGGTGTACCCGTGGTAGTGCCGTAGCACGATCGCCGCGGCCTGCTTGGGCGGCAGCTGCGCGAGGGCAATTGCAATGTCGCGGTTCTCTACCAGCACCTGCGGGTCCGGGGCCAGCGCGGGCCGGCCGATCCGGCGGATCACCTCACCCACCTCGCGGATTCGCATCTTGCGCTGGTACGAGACCGCCGCGTTGATGGCGATCCGGTGCACCCACGCCTCGGCGGGAGCGATCGGCTCCCAGGTCGGCCATTTCTTGTATGCGCGCTCGAACGCGTCCTGCACGCAGTCTTCCGCTGCGGCCCGGTCGCCGAGCATGGCGGTGATGGTGCCGAGGATCTTTCCATACGATGTCTGGTAAAGGCGCTCGAAATCCGCTTCGTTGCCGGCCTGGTAGGTTGGTGTCGCGCGTACTTCAACGTGTGCGTCGGTCTCAGCGATCTCTTGTGCCATGTTTGCCGTTTGTTGCCCCCTAAGTGGTGCTTGCCCTGGTGGGCCGCTTTCCTATGAGTACTTTCGGTGAGGAGCCTATTCGGGGTCGCCGTACGGATGTGCGGACTTTTACTAACTCATTTGGAGTAGTGCGCCCGGGGAGCTACCGTGGGCTCGGGCGGGGGCCTCGGCCATTTCTGGCCAAGCACTCCCACTTCGATAACGCGCCGGCGGCTTAGAGCAACTGCTTGTTTCGCAAGTGCGGATGGATTTAGCTTTAGTCCGATGAAACTCTCGGGCGAGAACCGGGTCTTCGCGATTCTCCTGGTCTTCGTCCCCGCCGCCCTGGTCAGCAGCTGGCTCAGGTGGCCTCCCGCCCTCCAGTTCCTGCTCTCGGTCGCCGCCATCATCCCGCTCGCCGGCTTGATCGGCGCTGCGACGAAGGAGCTGGCCGATCGTTTCGGCGCCCGCACCGGCGGTCTGCTCAACGCCACGTTCGGCAACGCGCCCGACTTCCTGGTTGGCTTCTTCGGCGTCCAGCTGGGCCTGATCAATCTTGTCAAAGCCACCCTGATCGGGGCGCTGATCAGCAACTCGGCTCTGATCATGGGTCTGTGCTACATCTCCGCCGGGCTGATCCATGGCAAGCCCAAGTTCCGCCGCACGGAGGCGGGGCACCACTCAGTCCTGATGCTCCTCACGGTTGCCGCCGTCCTCTTCCCCACCTCCGGCGCAATGGCCATCTGCGGCGGGGCGCAGTGCACGGGGGGCGGCGCCGCCCGCCAGGTCCAGGTGATGAGCGTCGGCATCTCAGCTGCTCTCCTCGTGGCCTATGCCGGATACATCGTCTTCTCCATCTTCGGCGCCGAATCCTGGCGGCGCCCGCGTGTCAAGACGACCCCGCGGGAGGTGCCGCCCCGGACCTGGTCCCCCTGGCTGTCGGTGTCCGTGCTGGTGGCCGCGACCGTGTTGCTGATCCCCGTCGTGGACCTCGTGACCAGCACGGTGGGCGCGGTGACCAAGGTGCTGGGATGGACGGATGTGTTCGTCGGCATCGTGATCGTCGCGAACGCGGGCAACGCGGCCGAGGCCTACGCGGCGATCAGCGCCGCCATCCGGCGCCGCGGAAGCCCGGGCGGCGTGGGCGAGGATTCGGGTCTCGACCTTGCCCTGGGCATCGCCTCCGCCTCCTCGATCCAGATCGCCACGTTCATCCTGCCGCTGGTCGTCCTCTTGAGCCTGTTCTTCCACCCGATGACGCTGGTGTTCGGGTGGGTCGAGATCGCGATCCTGGGGCTGATGGTCCTGGTCTTCAACTACATCGCCCATGACGGAGAGAGCAACTGGCTGGAGGGCCTACAGCTGGTGGTCCTCTACGCGATGGCGGCGATCGTCATCTTCGTCCTGCCATCGACGGCGATCAGCGGGTAACGCGAGGGCGCCGTGACCCGGTGCACAAGACTAGGCGGCATTCGGCTCGAAGTCGCCTTCGCTGATCACGAATTGGTCGAAGAGTGCCGGCTCGGGAGAGGCAGGTCCGTCGCCCTGGTCGGGAAGGAGGTGGAATGTGATGAGATGCCGTGCTTGATCACGCATGAGTGCGAATCCCTGTCGCCGGGAATCACCAACCTTCGCGCCGCCAAGCCGACCGTCCATTTCCCAACTCATACGCTTGCACAAGATGTACGAGTCGCCGTAACAACATCAACAAATATGGGTACGGTGGAAGGTGGCCATGGGTGGACGTGATCTGTATGAAGAGGCCCTGGTGTGGGATCAGCATGGCTGCCTTTCCTTGCGACCAGATGAATCGGCGGTTGACGACCTGGCGCTTTACGCGGAATCGGGCGTTGACTTCATTTCCATCAACGTCGGCATGGACTCCACGCCGCCGCTCGACGCACTGAAGGTTCTCTCAGCTTTTCGCCACGCCACATTCTGCAAGGAGAAGACAGGTTCGCGCTGGTCGGATCGGCGCGAGACGTACCTCGCGCCAAGGCCGCGGGTCGTTTGGCGATTGCCTTCGATCTCGAAGGCACCGAACCTCTGGATGGAAGCCTTGACATGATTCAGACCTACTACGACCTGGGCGTCCGAACGATGCTCATCGCATACAACGAACCGAACCGAGCCGGCGGAGGATGCCACGGCGATCCAGGAACTGGGTTGACCACGTTCGGGAAGGCCGTCGTGAGGGAGATGAACCGAGCCGGCATGCTGGTCGACGCCACGCATTGCTCGCGCAAGACAACCTTTGACCTCGTTGAGTCGTCGACGGCGCCGGTCATCTTTTCTCACTCGGTGCCGGCGGGAATCAAGAAGCATCCGCGAAACATCGATGACGAACAAATGCTGGCTTGCGCCCAGACGGGCGGCGTCATCGGAATCAACGGCGTCGGCATATTTCTTGGAGATAACGACGCCAGCACCAAATCAATCGTGCGAGCGATCGACTATGCCGTCCAGCTAGTCGGCCCCGAGCACGTCGGCCTGGGCCTCGACTATGTGTTTGACCGAGCCGAGTTGAGCGCCTTCATCGACGCTAATGCGACCACCTTCCCCAGCGGTTATGGCTACAAGGAAAGCGGACCGGTGCAGTTCGCCAGCCCAGCTCAATTGCCGGAGGTGACATCGGCCCTCATGGGCCTTGGCTATTCCAGTGCTGCGATCGAGGGAATCCTGGGGGGAAACTTCTTTCGAGTGGCCAGCCACGTCTGGCACTGAGTTGGGGTTGCCGCCTGAATTGCCTTGTCGAATCAGCAGCTCGAGCTTGTCGATCGTGTCATGCGGGACGGCGGGAGAGCTGGTAGGCCACCGGGTCGAATCGCCGCAGCAGCCGCACGTAGGGCCAGGTCATCCCGGGCCAGATGGTCGTGTTCCTGCCGGTCGGGTCCAGGTACCAGCTGCGGCAGCCGCCCGCGTTCCAGACCGTGTCGCGAAGGCGCGATTGCACGTCGGCGTTGAAAGCTTCCTGCGCCTCGCGTCGGACCTCGATTACGGCCATCCCGCTGCGCTCCAGGTGGCGAAGGCAACCCATCACATAGCGCAGCTGTGCCTCCACCATCACCAGGACTGATGTGTGGCCGAGCCCGGTGTTCGGTCCGAGGAGGAGAAAAAAGTTCGGGAAGCCGGCGACTGCCATCCCTCGATAGGCGGCCGGGCTCCCACTCCACTGGTCGGCCAGGCATCTCCCCAGGCGCCCGGTCACCCTCCTGGCGAACGGCATCTCGGTGACCCGAAACCCCGTGGCCAGGATGATCACGTCGACCTCTCGCTCGCGGCCGCCGGCCGTCACGATCGAGCGACCGCGCACCTCCCGGATGTCGTCGGTGATGAGCTCGACGTTCGGCTGCTGGATCGCCGGGTAGTAGTCGTTCGAGATCAGGATCCGTTTGCATCCGATCGCGTATCGCGGCGTCAGGAGAGCCCGGAGCTCAGGGTCGGCCACCTGCCGCTCAAGGTGTCGGCGGGCTAGCCGCTCGGGCACCGAATTCGGGCTCGGCTTCATGAACGGGATCACGAACAGCTCCCGAGACCAGTAGACGAAAGAGCGGACCAGACGCTGCCAGCCGGGGACCGCGCGGTAGAAAGCTCGCGCGATACCGCGGACCGCGCGGTCGCGGTGCGGAAGCACCCACGGCGGCGTGCGCTGGAAGAGATAGAGCTGCGCCACGTTGGGTTGGATGCGGGGGACCAGCTGGATCGCTGAAGCGCCGGTGCCGACGACCGCCACCCGCTTACCGGTGAGGTCGACGGAATGGTCCCAGGCGGCCGAGTGAAAGTGCGGGCCGGGGAATTCGTTCAGACCCGGGATCGACGGCAGGGACGGCTCGCTGAGTGGTCCCACGGCGGCCACCAAAACATCGGCGGTGAACGGACCTCTCGAGGTCTCGATCCGCCATCGGCCGGCCGCATCGTCCCAGGTGGCTGAATGGACCTCGTGCTGGTAGCGGAGGTGCTTACCCAGCTCGAATTTCTCGGCACAGACGCGGAGGTAGTCCCAGATCTCGGCCTGTGGCGCGTAGGTGCGAGACCAGGTGGGGCTGGGCGCGAAAGAATAGGAGTAGAGGTTCGATTCGACATCGCATTGGCAACCCGGGTAGGTGTTGTCACGCCAGGTGCCGCCGAGGTCGGCGGCTCGTTCCAAGATGACGAAGTCGTCGCTCCCGGCCTGCTTGAGCCGCATGGCCATCCCGAGCCCCGAGAAACCGCTCCCGATGATTGCGACCCGGTGGTGGGTCGAGCGCGTACCCGTGGCTAAGCCATCGGTGCCATCGGCGGATTGCGCCCTTCGACTGCGCTGGCGCCAACGTCCCTGATCACCGGACCGAAGTCAGAGGCGTTGGGAAGCACCCAGAAGCGCGCGCCTCGCACGGCGTCGAGAACCTGTTCCGCAACCATTGCCGGATCCATGCCGGTGTCGACCAGCTGCTTCACCATCGTCTCCATCATCTCTGCGATCGGATTGGTGTCAGCGACCGGACGAGGCCCGAGGCGATCGGGCCAGTTGCGTTCAGCGTCGACGATTCTCGTTCGAATCCAGCCCGGGCAAAGAACCGACACGTGGACGTGCGAGCCCCGAATGGCAAGCTCGTGGTAGATGGACGTCGATAGGCCAACCACGGCATGCTTGCTCGCCGCGTACGGTGCGGCGAAGGGAAATGGAAGGAGTCCGGCGATCGATGCGGTGTTGACGATGTGGCCTTGATCGCGCTCCACCATCGCCGGCAAGAAAGCTCGAATGCCGTGTATGACTCCCCAAAGGTTGACCTCCAGCACCCATTGCCATGCGCTGACCGGCTTCTCCCAGGCGGCCCCAGGCCCGGCGCCAGAAACCCCCGCGTTGTTGCACAAGAGGTGCACCGGGCCGAAGGCTTCGGCCTGCCGGCGCAGCTCGTCAACCGACTCGGCCACCGAGACATCGGTAGGCACCGCAAGGACCGAACCTCGTTGCGCCAGCTTGTCCGCCGCGAGCTCGAGAGCGTCCTCCTCGACGTCGGCGAGCACGACCTTCATCCGCTCGCTGATGCACTTCTCGGCGATGGCCAGACCTATGCCGCTCGCAGCGCCCGTGACGACGGCCACCTTTCCTGACAAATCCATGATTCGCTACCCCTCCTTACAAAGGAAGTATGCCGCCGCATTCGGCTTGTGGAAGACGGGCTTGCGTATGGCAGAATCGAACCGTTCCGGTCGGCCCCGTGTGGAGGCATCCGCCATGAGCTTGAGCATCACCGATGTCGTGGTCGCCATCCCCCAGGGCCGCCTGCGCGGCGCGCTCGCTGAGGGCATCGCGTCATTCAAAGGCATCCCCTACGCCGCGGCGCCATTTGGAGCCAACCGCTTCAAGCCGCCGCAGCCGGCCCCGTCCTGGGACGGGATCCGGGATGCGCTCGTCTTCGGCCCGACAGTGCCCAAGCCGCCCTACTTTCCACCCTTCGACCAAATCCTCCCGGAGCCGGCGATCGAAGGTGAGGAGTGCCTCAACCTGAACATCTGGACACCGAACCCGGCCGCGACCGGGCTGCCCGTGATGGTCTGGATCCACGGCGGCGCTTTCGCCAACGGGACGGGTGCCGTGCCGAACTACGACGGCCGCAGGTTCGCACGCGACGGCGTCGTCTTGGTCAGCATCAACTACCGCCTCGGCGTTGACGGCTTCCTGTTCCTGGGCGACGGAGTCGCCAACCTCGGCCTTCTCGACCAGGTAGCAGCGCTGGAATGGGTGCGGGACAACATCGCGGCTTTCGGTGGCGACAGC
The DNA here is from genome assembly GCA_036833175.1 of Candidatus Dormiibacterota bacterium. GTDB lineage: Bacteria > Chloroflexota > Dormibacteria > Dormibacterales > Dormibacteraceae > Palsa-870. Next base: position 1,876 of record DAITQH010000021.1, on the reverse strand, counting down.
GGGAACGTCACGATCTTTGGCGAGTCTGCAGGCGCGATGAGCGTCGCGACGCTGCTTTCGATGCCACTCGCCAAGGGTTTGTTCAAGCGCGTCATCGCGGAAAGTGGCGCCGGCCACCACGCCATCTCGGCGCAGACGGCGACGAGGGTCGGCGGCTACCTGGCCGAGAAGCTCGGGGTACCGGCGGACCGCGCCGCCATCGCTGCAGTTCCGGTGCCGCAAGCTTATGAAGCGCAAGTAGCGCTGAGTGCCGAGGCATTCCTCATGCCTGATCCGGCGAAGTGGGGCGAGATCGCCGCCAACCTGATGCCCTTTGAGCCTGTGATCGACGGAAGCGTCGTACCTACGCTGCCGATCGAGGGAATCGCCGCCGGGGCGAGCGCCGGCATTGACGTGATGGTCGGAACCAATCGCGAGGAGCAGCGACTCTTCATGGTGCCGAGCGGCGCCATCGATCTGATCAACGCGGACATCCTTGGGATGGCCGTCGCCGGATACCGCCTACCCGCCAACGCGCTCGAGCTGTACTCGGCCGCCCGCCCGGGCGCAACGCCGGGCGAGCTGCTGGCGGCGATCAGCACCGATTGGTTCTTCCGGATCCCCGCAGTGCGCCTCGCCGAGGCCCACTCCAAGAACGGCGGGTCGGCCCACGTCTACGAGATGGCCTGGCGGTCGCCCCTCTACGGCGGCCGGCTGGGCGCCTGCCACGCGCTCGAGATCGGGTTCGTCTTCGACACCCTGGACGCCGAATGGACCGACAGGCTTGCGGGAACCAACCCGCCTCAGTCGATCGCCGACGAGATGCATCGCGCATGGGTGGCGTTTGCCCGCACAGGCGACCCGGGATGGGAGACCTACGACGCCGGGCGAAGGACCGTCATGCGCTTTGATTCGGCTTCAGGCGTCGTGGACGATCCGGACGGCGAGGAGCGGCAGTTGTGGGAGGGCATCCGCTAGGGCCGAGTGTTGGGCCAAGACGCGCGCCTGGCCCAACGTTCTTGGGGTAGAAGCCCTAATTGCGAAGCGCTGGTCGCCTGGCTCTTCGACTGCGACGTGTACTCGGTGCAGTTCTTCGAATGCAACAACGCCCTGGCGATCAAAGGTGACGATTCCAAGGCGACGAGCCCACGGCGTGTCCGGCGACTCTGACCCACGAGGGCAGCAACACCCACCCTGATGGCAGTAGAAATCTCCGGGCTCGCGCCCTGACCGCGTCCCCACGGCTAAGGTGAAGGCTTGGGCATATTCGTTGGATGGATCGTCCAGAAGCGGTGGCTGACGCTCGCGGCCTTTCTGCTCTGCGTGATCGGTGTATTCGCGTTCCCTAGGTTTCCCGCGCCACTGAGCTACGTGGGCTTGTTACTCGCTGTCTTGTTGGTGATGGCCGTGAACCGATTTCAAATCGGGAACTGGCCTCGTACATGACGCGACTTAGATTGGCTTGGACGCTGTGGATGGGAGCTGGCACGCTTTGAACCGGCCAGCACTATTCCTGCCATAAGTACAATCCAACGATATTCATAACGGCCGTGGTGGTGTTTGCCATATTCGTGATGGCTGGCGTGTTCGCCGTCGGTGTCATCCGTTCTCGCCGGCTGCGCGAGGCGCAAATAACGCAAGAATCAGAGCGTCGCGGCTAGGGTTCAGCCGGATCGGCTGTGGCCCGGCTGGTGCTGCTGCTCGAACATCTCGCGGATCTCGCGGACGCTGGTGGCGTCCTCGGGCTTCTTGTCCGCGGTTCGGAACGAGACGATCCGTGGGAAGCGCAGTGCGAACCCGGGCTGATCCTCGCTCATGCCGGCCGTGTGGCGCGGGCTCGGCGTGATCTCGTCGGCCAGCACCTCCACCACGATCGCCGGCTCCAGCCAGGCGTCGG
>DAITQH010000020.1:0-28871 GCA_036833175.1 Candidatus Dormiibacterota bacterium | reverse complement strand
TGGTCAAGACGGGCAACGTGCTCGCACATCCGGACAACGCGACCGCATTGCTGGAACGAGACGAGCTCGTCGGGGTCTTTCCAGAGGGTGTGAAGGGCGCGGCCAAGCGGTACCGAGACCGCTATCGCGTCCGGCGTTTGGGGCGCGGGGGATTCGTGCAGGTTGCGCTGCGCACGGGATCTCCCATCATTCCTGTCGCCGTGGTCGGGTCGGAGGAGATTCACCCGGTGATGTTCGACCTCCAGCCGCTGGCAAGGTTCCTCGGGCTTCCCACGATTCCGATCACGCCCACCTTCCCGTGGCTGGGCCTCGCTGGAATGCTGCCGCTGCCGTCGAAGTGGTTCATCGCATTCGGAAAGCCAATCGATGTTTCGCAGTTCGGCCCCGAGGGGGCGGACAATCCTCGACTGGTCCTCGAGCTGAGCGAAGAGGTCCGCGGCTGGATTCAAAGCACGATCCACCAGCTCCTGCCGCGACGGCGGACGATCTTCTTTTAGACGGGCACGGTTCTGCGAGATCGCTGTCACACTGTCCCGATGCTTCAGAGATCGATCGCAGGCCTCGCTGTCATGGTCATGGTGTTCGCGTGCGGCGGAACGCCCTCGGCCACGAGCTCGGGACCGACGGCATCGAGCGTTTCGGTGCAGCCAGGCGACCTTCCCACAGACATGCACAAGTGCGACCTGTCGGGAGACATCGACAGCTTCCTGAACAAGTCGAAGACGAAGGATCCGAACACCTACACGTCGACGAAGAGTGAGTGGGACGCGGCCCAGAAGCAGGGTGCGACCGCGGCGTACGCGGCGTTCTTCGCGGACAGCACCGCGCACTGCACGAGCATCGAATCGAACTCATCCGACATCAGCACCGCGACCTATAAGCTCGTGGTCAACTTCGTCATCCAGTTCAAAGACGAAGCCAGCGCGAGCAAGGGCTACACCGACGAGTCGATTTTCGGTTTCAGCGCGTCATCGCTGAAGAGCGGCGGCGCCCCGGTTGTCGAGGGAACGAAGACAGGGTTGACGGCAAACTCCATCGTGCTGAGCATCTCGGTCGCCAGCCAGTCGTTCTACGTGGCCGTGTGGCAGAACAAGGCCTTCATGGTCATCCTTGCCATCCTCAACATCGACACGGCCACCGGCAAGAAGGTCGCCGTGGCGGAGAACAGCCGCATCAAATAGCCGGCCGCCCGGGCCGCTCCCGCTAGAATTGCCCGGCCGATCGCAAACGCTCGCCACGTCCCACACCGCACTCGGCGCCGGCGGGGCTCTCCGCCCCTGCTTCGCATAGCGCTCGTACTCGCGCTGCTGGTTTCGCTTGCCTTCGGAGCGATGCGATTGCTCGGCTCGAATGGCGTCATGGTCGCCACCGCAATCAAGCTCAATCCATCTCCGCAGCCGTCAGCCGTGGCGAATCGCGTCTTGCTCCCGAACCTCGAGTCGGGGGCCTGCTTGAGCCTCGCGCCGACGCGGGCCGGCTCCGGACAGACCGTGTTCATCGACCCCGGTCACGGAGGGCTCGACCCGGGCGTGGTGGGCGGATCAAAGGGTCACCAGGTGCTGGAGAAGGACGTCACGCTCGCGGTTGCCACGCGCCTGAGCGAGCTGCTCCGAGCCGCGGGTTATCGAGTCGTCATGGCGAGGACGCAGGACACGACAGTGATCAAGCTCTCGGACACTGACTCAGTGTTTGGCTCGCTGACTGCGAGCGCCGAGCACCGCGACCTGGCGGCGCGGGCCTCATGCGCGAACGCCGCCGGCGCCGCCGCCCTCTTGTCGATTCATTTCGATGCGTTCGCCGACCCAACCGTGGGGGGCACGGAGACCTGGTACGACTCCGCCCGGACGTTTGCCCAGGCGAACCGCCGCCTTGCGACAGACGTGCAGTCGGCCCTGGTGGCGGCCCTGGGGACGTCCGACCGCGGCGTCTGGACCGATGACCAGCTGGCCGCGCCGACGCTCACCACATCGGGCAGCACGTACAACCACCTCATCGAGCTGGGCCCGCTGTCCGCCGGCTGGGTCGACGATCCCAGCCAGATGGCTGGCGCGCTGGTTGAGCCGCTGTTCTTGACGAAGCCGAGCGAAGCCCAGATCGCCGCGGACCCCGCTGGGCAGCAGGTGATCGCGGCGGCACTCGCGGCCGGCGTGGAGAAGTTCCTGGCTGGCGGCTGAGGGGCGTGCTGGTGCGCCTGGCAAGAATCGAACTTGCTGCCTCTTGCTCCGCAGGCAAGCGCTCTATCCGGTGAGCTACAGGCGCGAGCGGTTCAGTTTAAGCGAGCATCGATCGCAGCTGTAACCGCCTTGTAGGCTGCCGCATCGAGGTTGCTGAGGATGACCAGCGAGACGAAGACCGAGCGGCGCCAGCACGCAAGTCGGACCTGGGTGCTGGTGTACGTCCACGAGCTCACGCCAAGGCCGGTGCCGGAGCCTCTGAGGATGCCGGGAGCCACCTGATCGGGCGCGGGTGTGGCGAAGCCGAGGACGCCGGCTCCCCAAGCACGCTCTGCCTGGCCTTCGTCGGCGAACTCGGCGACGAAGCTGGCAAGGGATTTGGTGCTTACCGTCGCTGCCAGCTCCGCCGTGCAGGCGGCGGGGTCGTAGGTGTAAAGCGTGATGGCCGCAGCCGTTGCGCCCTTGGACTGCAGCTGCTTCCATTGGTCGCTGAGGCTGGTAGCGAGGGTCTCGTTAGTCGTCTGGAGAGCGGTGAGATAGGCAGTAATCGGCCCCGAACCCGGGCACTTGGTAAGTCCCCCCGGCACTTCGCCCTGCTGGATGACGGCAGTCGCGGCAGTGTTGTGGGGCCCCGGGCTTGGCGATGCTTTAGGGGTCGACGCGGTGGTCTGGCAACCGGCAAGAAGGAGGGCCAGCGCTAGGGTGCTGATAAATCGGCTCACGGCGGGGGCAGTCTAGACTGGTCAGCCGGCGCGCGCCTGTAGCTCACCGGATAGAGCGTTCGGCTCCGGACCGAAAGGCAGCAGGTTCAATTCCTGCCAGGCGCACCAAAACTCGAATATGAATCGGCCTTTTCGGCTACTCCGAAGCGCCGGCGACCTGCCCGCTGCCTGGCGCAGCAACCTCCTGGTCACACTGGGCCCGCTGTGGCAGCGAAGAAGCCTGTGGCTAACGTCTACATCGATGGATTCAACCTCTATCGCGGGTGCCTTGAAAACAGCCCATACAAATGGCTCGACCTAGTCGCTCTGGCCGAACAACTCACCCCGAGTCACGCAATCAACCGAGTGCGCTATTTCACAGCCCACGTCGAGGACCCGGCGGCCAACCAAGGCCAACTTGTGTACCTCCGAGCCCTGCGGACAATTCCGCTGCTCGAGGTGCGCGACAACGGAAAGTTCACGACGCACACCGTGATTCGGCCGTTGGCAGATCAGCCCGCAAACGGCATGGCTGCCGTGCTCGAGTGGTATCGAATCAACCATTGGGTGCCACTCCGCCGCCCTGCGCCGGGCTATTGGGTGCGGGCCTCAGTCGAACACAAGATGAGAAGGGATCGGACGTGAACTTGGCGACATATTTAGTAGCCGACGCTTTTCGTAAGGAGATGGCGGCTGCCTGGGTTGTGTCCGGCGATTCTGAATCAGACCGATCTGTTCGAGGCCCCACCCAAGGCCACGACGCCCTTAAAGACGCCTGAGCCGCCCGTGTACGTTCCTGATCCCTACGCTCGACCTGAGTGCGTCCTATCGCTGGGTGATGCAGCCACAAGGCTTGGCATCAGTCGTGGCGAGCCGGAGACGATGATCGAGGCGGGCACAATCACAGCGCTGCCGACTGGGTACGCGCTAATGGTTCCGAGTGCTGAGATTGAGAGGCTGCGCAGGCCCACCTAACGCAAGAAGGGCCAAAAATGGTCGTTTTACATAGTGATCGAGTGGACGCGAGAATCGGTCGGGCAATGGAGGAGCTGGCGGCTCTGGGCGCCGTTCATCCGAGCCGACTGGCCGATGACACCATCGAGTTGCGACCTGCACCTGCATCGCCCGAACTCTCCAGGAAAGTCAATGAGATTTTCGCGCGCGCGGGTCTTCGAGAGGTGCGGCCATGGATTTGGGGAGTCGCGGTGGCGGACAAGCCCCACTCGCCTGCCTCCACTGGCCCTCGGCCCAAGCAGCCGGGGGTCAGGTTTCCCTTCGGCTGGCGCAGTTGGCCGATCCAGCGTTTGTCAGGAATGACACTACTTGTACTTAACATGCGTATATCGCGGATCGATGTTGACGATGACACTTGGCGAGCTTTCCGAGCAATGTGCGTCGAGCAGGGTATTGACGCGAAAGACGGCTTGGGGCAACTCGTAAGGGATGCTGTCAAGGCCGACGGTCAGGCCAGGAAGCAACCAGCCAGAAAACTCGGGGTCAGTCTGCGTCGGCGAGGCTAGCGCTCCGCTCGAAGCCAGGGTCTCCTGCCCGGGCTTCGATCAGACTTACGACGGTGACTGGCCAGCCTGCTCGCCGCCCGCCGCCCTGGTTGAAACTCGCCAACAGGCTCAATGTTCCCTTACTTCGGTGTGGGTTCGGCCCCGGCCCACAGCGGTTGCTTTCGGTCCCCGGGCGCAGCACAGGACTTCTGCGGACGACCCCGGTCGCCATCGTCGAGATTGACGGTCACCGCTACATCGTTGCGGGGTGGGAAACCTCGGACTGGGTCAGGAATGCTCGCGCAGCAGGATTGGGAATGATCGGCCGCGGTCGGCACGTCGAGCGGGTCCGACTCACAGAGTTACCAGTCAACGAGCGTCTGCCGATTCTGCGTGAGTTCGCTCGCAACGTGCGTGGTGGCAGGGCCTTCCTAACCGTTCGGGCCGATGCATCAGACGACGACTTCGCGAGAGCGAGTGCCAATCACCCAACATTCCGGTTAGACAGCTCAGACACGAAGTGAGGCATTACTGCCGAGTCTCTCTGGTCACAGCCTGGTCACGGATTCCAGAGATCGGCCAGGAATCAGCCGGGACGATGGCCTGACGCAATGCCCCGATTCGTATTCTGCAAAGCACCAGTGGTGACGCGCGGGGAGTAGTCGGGACGGCGTCGCGACGGCTCCGGACCGAAAGGCAGCAGGTTCAATTCCTGCCAGGCGCACCAACTAACCCTTCGCGGCTGCGGCTACGGCGACCGTCGAGGCGGATGGTCCACTGGTCGATTGAGTCGAGCCTCAGATGCGTTTCGCTCCACGGGTCGCGCGCGAGCGTCGCGCGAACGGCGTCCTCTGACTCCGACTCGACTGCGAGGACCACGCGGTGCTCGTCGGCTGGTGGTCCGCCTAGAAGGACGAAACCAGATTTCACCAGCCCATCCATGAAGGCTGCGTGCTCGGTCCAGCCGGATTGCTCTTCGAGGCGCTTCGACCGGTCCCACTGAGGGCCTGAGCGGCGCAGCACCACGAAAAACATCGCGAAGCGGCGCCCGCTTTCTAGCTGGTCACTTTCGTGATCGTGTCGCCCGGCCGTACCGTGCCGCCCACCATCACGCGACAGTTCGCTCCGCGCAACCGAAGCTCGCGTCCGAGCGGGGAGTTGACGAATCTCAGAGCGTCGTTTCCGAAGCGGGCCGAGAACTTCGCGCAGCCCGTGTGCGGCGCCTCGCTGAACTCGAGCACCGCAGAGCCGACCTGGATCCGGCTGCCCGCAGGCAGGTTGAGAAGGCTCAAGTCGAGGTCGACGTAAATCTGGTCACCGGCGAGGGCCCATTGGTCGCGATCACCTGCGACCGCGGCTGCTGCCCTCGCGTTCATGAGCGTTACCTGGGCTACCGGGTTGGCGGAGCCGTCAGGCATGCTCGAGCTGCCTCGAGCGCGCCACGAGTCACCCACGAGACCCTCCTCGGGATCGAGCCGGGCTTCGGTGAGAATCTCCCGCTCATCCACAGCCGGGCGTATGGCGATCAGCTCCACGCTCCCGCCGTCGGTCGGAGCTTTGCGAATGTGATCCAGGCTTTGTTCGAGCCGGGTCAGCTCCTCGGTTTGTCGCATGACCGTATTTTGCGGGTTGTCAGGGTCCGGTGATCAACCCCGGACGACGCCCTGCAGAACGAACGGGTCTTCTTTGACGAAAGCCTCGGCAGCTTCGCGCGAGGTGAAGATGCCCATCGCTCCCGACAGGTCCGAGAATGTGCCGCTCATCAGGAGCTCGCCGCGGTCGCGGAACGCCTGCCAGCGCGCCCTGTCCGCAGGGAAATGGATCGGCGCCTTCGCACGCACGTCATCACCCGACTCGTAAATCACGACGTATTTCACTGTGCTCATTCTTAGGGTTGAGCGTCCCTCTCACGCGTTGCCGCTTACTCGTTGTGAGGCGCGAAGAAAGGCGCGCGTCCGCTCGGGCTGTCATGGCTCGGCGGGCGCATTCCCGATGCGCCTGTTGGCCTAAGGCTTGGCGCGGTCGCGATAAACCAGGTTTGCTCCGAACCGCTTGAACCCGAGCATCTCGTAGATTCGCGCGGCCCCCTCGTTCGCGGCGTCCAGGAACACGAATTCCCCGCCCGCTGCGAAGTGTCGGGACACCAGTTCCGCTGTGACAGCCGCCGCCACCCCGCGCCGCCTCTTGTCCGCGCGCGTGACGACTCCGACGATCTCAGCCGCTCCCTCCAATGCGTGAGACACACCCGTGCCTGCCCTCTCGCCATCTAGCAACGCCAGCAGGTAGATGCTGGTCGTCGACGCAAGCTCCTTTCGCAGCTGCTCGACCGATGGGACCGCGTCCTCGTTGTCACTGCCATTGGTCCAGCGGATGGTCTGAAAAACTTGCAGGTCGGCGTCATCGGATTGCGCCGTCAGGCGATGCAGGATCACGTCCGAGGTGGCCGGCGGCCTGAAGCCATCGGGCCGGCAGGCCATCAGGAGGTTTCGCTCCGCAAGCGTCAGGCCGAGCGCTTCGAGCCACGGTCCAACACCCGGGAAGAGCGCTTCGTTGTACTCGATCTCGAGCATGGCATTCCGCCGCTTGAAGACCGCGCGCAGGGCGGCGACACCCTTATCGGTTGCGCCCTTGTCCACCGATCCTTCGACGATCGTGACCCATGCGCCGGGCTGGTTTGCGATCGGACCCACGGCACGGAATGGGCCGAAGGAAAGCAGCTCGGTGCCGGCCGGGGTCGCATTGAGGGCGGCCAGCTGCCAGGCCTGGAAGCGCTTCGCGTCGTCAGCGGGTTGATGAGTCCCCAACAAGTCGCCAGTTTGCTAGGTTTGCCCGTCCCCCGTAGGCTGAGTCCCCTTGAGTAACAATGCGTTTGCGGTCGAGCTCTTCAGCGGCCTGCCCCAGCGCTACGACGCCCTGGCGGAGATCCTCTCGTTCGGCCAGAACGGTCGATGGCGCCGCGAGCTCGTCAATCGACTCTCCGTCCATCAACCGGCCACGATCCTTGACGTCGCGACGGGGACCGGCGGAGTGGCGATCGCGCTGGCTAATGCAACTCCGGCGCGTATCACCGGCGTGGACATCAGCGAGGCGATGCTGGGCCGGGGCCGGCAGCGAGTGCAGGAGGCGGGCCTGGCCGGGCGGATCAGCCTCGAGCAGTCTCGAGCCGAAGCCCTTCCATTTCAGCCACGGTCCTTCGACGCGGTGAGCTTCACGTACCTGCTTCGGTACGTCGAAGATCCGGCGGCCACCCTTGCCGAGCTTTCGCGCGTGCTGCGGCCGGGCGGCCACATGGCAAGCCTCGACTTCTTCGTCCCACCCAACCTCGGCTGGCGCGCCGCGTGGACCGCCTACACGCGGACGTTGCTGCCCGCGGCGGGATTGCTGATGGGCGGCCCGTCGTGGTGGGACGTCGGCCGGTTCCTCGGTCCAAACATCGAGGGGTTTTACCGACGCTGGCCGCTGGAGCGAATCGTCGAGGCATGGAAGGCGGCCGGGATGGTCGAGGTCGGCTGGCGCGTGATGAGCCTGGGCGGCGGGCTCGTGATGTGGGGCACGAAGCGCGGTGCCTGAGGCTGACGTCCTCGGTCCGGCTTACTACGCCGCGCGCGCGAGCGGCTGGCGCAGAGACGTTTGGACTCTGCTGCATCCGCCCTACACAGCCTGGCATCTCTCGTATGTGTTGATCGGAGCGAGCCTGGCTCCGACCTTGAATGTCATCCGCCTGGTCGCCACCCTCCTGGCCTTCTTTCTCGCCGTCGGCATCGCCGCCCATGCGCTCGATGAGCTTAGAGGGCGCCCGCTGCAGACCGAGATCCCGGCGAGCGTCTTGTGGGGCGCCGCTGCGATAGGTCTGCTGGGCGCTGTCGCATTCGGGATCGCAGGAGTGTTCGTCGTAGGGCCCTGGCTTTTGCCGTTCATCGCAATGGGCGTCTTCTTCGTCTTCGCCTACAACCTGGAGCTGCTGCGCGGAAAGGTTCACGGCGATTTCTGGTTCGCCCTTTCATGGGGCGCGTTCCCGGTCCTCACCGGTTACTTCGCACAGACCGGCAGGCTCTCCCTTGCCGCGCTGGCCGTTGCCGTGGCCGGTTACGCGCTTTCGTACGCGCAGCGCATGCTCAGCACGCCCGCGCGGCTGCTCCGGCGCAAGAGCAGGTCGGTCACCGGCGCGCTGGTCCTGGCCGACGGCTCCCAGGTGACGCTCGACAGGCCGACGCTGCTGCGCCCTCTCGAGCGAGCGCTCGCCGCGTCGTCATGGGGCATCGTCGCCCTCTCGCTTGGACTGGTTGCGTCCCGCTTGCTCTGAGACCCGTAGGATGCGGCTTGCCATGAAACCTGCTGACGCGCTACTCGCAAAGCCGCTGATGCGCGGGTGGTCACACGCGGCGGCGGCGCTCGTTTCGATCGCCGGCCTCATTGCCCTCGTCGTCATCACGCGACATGACCCGGCCAAGCTCGTTTCGATGGCGATCTACGGAGGTGGGCTGGTCCTCCTGTTTGGGGTGAGCGCGACCTATCACATTTTCAAGTGGCCGCCGCGCGCGAAGGACTGGCTGCGCCGTGCCGACCACGCGACGATCTTTGTTTTCATTGCCGCGACCTACACGCCGCTCGTGTTCAACGTGCTGAACGGTTGGTGGCGGATCGGCGTGCTTGTCGCGGTCTGGGTCTCAGCAGCGGCGGGCGTCGCGGGCGCCGCGCCCTTCCTGCGCATCCCGCGCCAGGTGCTCGCTTCGCTCTACCTGGCCATGGGCTGGGTGGCGGTGATCGCGATCGTGCCGCTGACCGCGGCCCTGGGTTGGGTGGCCGCGGTGCTGATGGCGCTGGGCGGGTTGCAGTACTCGCTGGGCGCCGCGGCGTACGCGTTCAAGCGCCCGCGCCTGTGGCCCCGGATCTTCGGCTACCACGAGCTGTTCCACCTGGCCGTGATCAGCGCAAGCGTGACTTTCTACGTTGTTGTCGTGCAATACGCCGTGCCGTTTCATCGGGCCGGATAAATAGAGACCAGATCCCCCCACCCGGCGCTTTCGCGCCGACCTCCCCGGCTAGCGGGGAGGTGCCAGTTAGACCGGGGGGACTCCGTGTTTGCGGTTTGGGCGGGTTGAGACCCGCGTCGAGTACGCCTTGAAGCGCGCGATCAGGGAATCGCGCAGCTGCTCTGGCTCCACGACGTCGTCGACGATTAGGTTCGAGGCCAGCTTGTAGAGGTCCACGTCCTCGCGGTATTCGTCCTCGAGCTGCTTCCGCCGTGCCGCTCTCTCCTCTTCGGGCAGCTCGGCGAGCTTGTTGAAGAAGACGGCGTTGACCGCGGGCTCTGGGCCCATGACCGCGATCTGGGCCGAGGGCAGCGCAATCACGCAATCGGAGTCGAAGGCGGGACCGGCCATCGCATAAAGCCCCGCCCCATAAGCCTTGCGGACGATGACGCAGATCTTCGGCACCGTTGCCTCTGAGACCGCGCTGATCATCTTAGCGCCGTGCCGGATGATGCCCCGGCGCTCGACGTCGGTCCCGATCATGAAGCCGGGCACGTCGGCCAGAAACAGCAGCGGGATCTCAAACGCGTCGCACAGCCAGATGAAACGCGCGGCCTTGTCGGCCGAATCGTTGAACAGTACGCCGCCCTTCTGCATCGGCTGGTTGGCAAGGATGCCGATCGCGCGCCCGTCGAGGCGGGCGAAACCCGTCAGCAGCTCCTTCGCGAACAGCTTCTTGATCTCGACCCAGCTGCCCTCGTCGATCAAGGCCTCGACCACCTTCCGCATGTCGTAACCGCGATTCGCCTCTTCGGGAATCAAATCGCCGATCGGCTTCGAGGTGGCACGAGCAGGTTTGCCATCGATGGGGGCCGGCTTCTCTCCCGATCTTTGAGGCATGTACCGGAAGTACGCGCGCGCATATTCGATCGCCTCTTGCTCATTGGCGACCAGCGCGTCTCCACATCCGCTTTCCGTGCAGTGCATGCGCGCGCCGCCAAGCTCTTCGAGGCTCACCTTTTCACCGACAACGACCTCGACCATTCGCGGCGAACCGAGGTACATCGACGCGTTGCCCTCGACCATGATCACCACGTCGCAGAAAGCCGGGATGTACGCGCCGCCGGCAGCCGACGGTCCGAAAAGCAGACAGATCTGCGGCACCTGGCCGGACAGCTGGACCTCGTTGAAAAAGATGCGCCCGGCATGGCGGCGGCCTGGAAACATGTCGATCTGGTCGGTGATGCGCGCGCCCGCCGAGTCGACGAGGTAGAAGAGCGGCACGCGAATTTGCGCGGTGGTCTCCTGTATGCGGACGATCTTCTCCACAGTGCGGGCGCCCCAGCTGCCTGCTTTCACCGTCGGGTCATTCGCCATCACCGCGACCTGCCGGCCGTCGATCGTGCCGAGCCCGGTCACCACCCCGTCCGCGGGCAGGTCCTCGGCCACGACATTGGCGTAGAGGCCGTCTTCGACGAACGAGCCGGCATCCAGGAGGAGGTCCAGCCGCTCGCGGGCGGTGAGCTTGTGCTGCTCGCGGAGCTTCGGAAGGTAGCGCGTGCCGCCCTTCAACGCCTTCTCGCGAAGCTCGCGATGCCTGGGGTTGCTCACTTTCCCTTGAACTCAGGCTCGCGCTTCTCGAAAAAGGCTTTGATCCCTTCTTTGGAATCCTCGCTCTGGGTGACCAGAGTGAACTGGCTGTGCAGGTACGCGAGCGCTGTCGCGAACTCCATGTCCTGCTGACGGTAGAAGGAATCGCGGCCCAGCCGCATCGCCAGCGGCGACTTCTTCGCCAGCTTGTCCGTGATGTCCTTGACCGCGCCGTCGAGCTGGTCGTGAGGCACGACCCGGTTGATCAATCCAAACGCCTGCAGCTGCGTCGCCGTCCAGCGGTCGCCCAGCATCTCCATCTCGAGGAGCACTTTGCGCGGCAGGTTGCGCGAGAGGATCGCCTGGATCATCATCGGCCAGATCCCCACGTTGATCTCGGGCGTGCCGAACGTGGCGGTGTCGGTCGAGACCAGCAGGTCGCATGAGCACGCGAGCCCAAGTCCTCCGGCGAGCGCGTGACCGTTGATGCGCCCGACGATCGGCTTGCCCAGGCCGGCCATCAGCGTGAACAGCTCTACGAAGACCTCGCGGCTGCGGTGCCGCTCGAGGTCGGTCATGTCTCCGTCGAAACCCGAGAGGTCAGCCCCGGCGCAAAAGACCCTGTCGCCTGCGCCGGTCAAGACGACGGCGCGGACACCAGGCTCCTGCTTGCACCAGCCGAACGCGGACACGAGGTCTCGCAGCATCGCTCCGGAAAGCGGGTTGCGCTGCTCCGGACGATTGAGCATCACGGTAGCGACGTGATCGTCGACGGTGAGCAATACATGCTCGAGGGCGGGCATCCCGGTCACGTAAGTAATCCTAGGTTCGCCATCTATCCAAGAATGCCAATCGCGATGGCGATGCCGACCAGGATCAGGACCGCGCCGCCGATCTCCTCGCTCCACTCCTCGACGCGCCTGCCGAGCCGGTGGCCGAGCTCGAGCCCGGCGAGCGACATGCCGACGCTGACCACGCCCATCGTCGCTGCGGCGAGGATGATCGGGATCTCCAAGCCACCGAGCGCGAAGCCGACCGCCAGGTTGTCGATGCTCAAGGCAAGGGCGGTGATGATCAGCCGGTGGGTTTGCAGCCTCCGGGGTCCTGTCTCTTCGGTCTTGACCTGCCGGGCTTGGAGGATGGTGTAGAGGCCAGTCAGGATCAGGATTCCGCCTGCCACGTAACCCGCCAGGTGGTGGCCGATGTAACCGGCGACCGCTTCTCCGAGGATCAGTCCAATCAGCGGCATCAAGGCCTCGAAAAAGCCGAACGCGATGCCTACGCGGATCCTGGTGCGGGCGTTGATGCCGCTGAGACCGATGCCGATCGCGCCCGCAAAGTTGCTGAGCCCGACTGAAACGCTGACGAGGAGAAGGCTGACCAGGGCGGCCACGGCGTAACTATATGGAGGTGTCGGGCTTCGGCACTCTGCACTCAATACTTAACAAAAACACTTTGCCAGCACGGTATATCGGATCCAGAATGGCACCGAATCTGCAACCGCCTCTGTCACCCAAAGTTAGGCCAACAGTCGCTTAAACCATATAACCCGCCACCCCTACAGGAAATAAATGAAGCTCAGGCAGCGCGACCCTGCCGCGGCCGCCGCCGCGACCTCGCAAGCAGGCTCGATCGATCTCGACAAGCCGATTTTCACGCTCAGCGTGGCGTCCGAGATCCTCGAGGTCCATCCACGCACATTGATGATGTACGAGCACCTCAGCATGGTCCAACCCAAGCGGACGGTGACCAATCGCCGGCGCTACTCCCGCCGCGACGTGATGAAGCTGCAAGCCATCCAGACGCTCACCCGCGAGCATCACGTCAACCTCGCCGGCGTCCGCTACATCCTGGCGCTGCTCAAGCGCCTCCACAACGCGGGTGTCGAAGCACCGGATGGCTTGAAAAACCTGGACGTGTCGCAGCTCGACGTCTGAATAACCCCCGGTTCCGGGTTGATGGAAGGTAAATGTCAAAGAAAAGACGACGCTTAGAGATCAAGGTCGAACCCCTGCCGGCTCCTTTCCAGATGGAAACAGCATCCTGCCCCGTGTGTGGGCGTGACTCGGCCGCGATCGGGAGGCGCCACCTCCAGATCGTGTTCCGCTGCGATGGATGCAAGGTCGTGTTCAAGCGCAACAGGAGCTGGCCCTACATCTACTGACAGGCGCGGGGCGCCTAGCGCCGACTAGGCGCCTTGCCCGCGTTCTCTACTCTGAGGACATGAGGCGCTCGGTCGGCAGAGCCGCAGTCTATGGCGCACTGCTCGGTCTGGCCACGGCGGCCGTGGCCGAAGCCGTGCGCCCGCGCGGAGGCACCACGGTGCTCATCGATTGGGCGCAGGTGCGTCGCGCTGCCGCCGCGCGGCTGGAGACCCCTTCCCTCGATCGGTCCGAGCTTGGCGCCGCCGCGCGAGGTTATCGCTTGATGGCAGGGGAGCTGGAGAAGCCTCTGCTCGGTTTTGTCGGCGGTCTGCCCAAAGGCGCGACCCTCCCACAGTTCGAGGCGCTTGACCGGGTGGGCTGGCTCGACTTGAACCTAGGCATCCTGCGCCGGGTCATCGACCCCGTGCTCGAGAACGGGCGCATGCCGAACTCCCTCATCGTCGAGGTCGGGCGCACCGGCGTCGATCACTACGTGGCATTCATGCTTTCGTTTATCGGACGCCGGGTACTGGGGCAGTACGACCCGCAGCTCCTGGGAGCTGAACCGATCGGTGGCGAGGGCCTGTACCTGGTCGAGACCAATATCGAGGAGTGGCGCCGGCGCGCCGATCTGCCCGACCAGGACCTCCGGCGCTGGTTGATCCTCCACGAGATGACGCATGCGTGGCAGTTCGCTGCTCACTCCTGGCTGCGTCCTTACATGGAGAGCTCGATGCGGGTGCTGCTCGACTCGGTCAGAAAGAGCGCGGCGCCCGCTGCGCGGATCGCGGCCTTCGCCGGCGTGCTGCCGGCCCAGTGGCGGGTCATGCGCCAGGTCCAGGGCACGATGTCGGTGATCGAGGGTTACAGCAACCTGGTCATGAACGAGCTCGGGGGGCAGATCCTTCCCGGCTTCGACCGGCTCGAGCAGGCGTATCGGGCACGGAGCTCGGGCAAGAGCCCGCTCGAGGTGCTGATCTGGAAGCTCACCGGCCTCGACCTCAAGCTGCAGCAGTACACGCGTGGTGAGGCGTTCTGCAGGGCGATCTTCGACGAGCACGGCATGGAGGTGCTCAACACCGTTTGGACGAGCGAGACCCACATGCCGCGCCTGGACGAGCTGGCTCACCCGGAAGCCTGGTACAGAAGGGTGGTTCAGGCTTAAGCCCCTCACTCTGACCCTCTCCCCGAAGCGGAGACGGGAGTGCCCTAGTCCTTCAGTTCTTCTTGTGCTGTTTCTTCGGTGATCGGCATCACTGTTACGGGCAGGTCTCCGATGTCGAAGTAGCGCACGGTCTTGTTCATCCGCTTGGCGATGCCCACCTGCACCTTGACGCCAAGGGAGAGGCGGCCGAACACCCAGACCTCGTCGCAGCGGGCGAGCAGGTTGTTCATCGCCTCGCGGACGATTTCCTTCGAGACCGTGTGCATCAGGTAGTAGTCGAAGAGCATGAAGGGGCTGACCGGCACCATCCCGGAGTCGAGAACGAACTTCTGGATGTGCGCGCGCCAGTAAAAGACCTTGTTGGACATGGCTACGTACACCAGTCGCTTGGGATGCCTGAGCGTCTCTTCGGCCTGGTCCCGGGCGCTTGGCTTGGTAGTGGGTTGAAAGATCCGCTCGAGTATGTCCTCGGCCGCCTTCCCCGAGACTGCCATGCGACCGCCTATCGTATCAGCCGTGCCCTCTGGCTCCAGGTTCGACCTGACAGGCCGAGTCGCGCTGGTCACCGGCGCTAGCCGCGGGATCGGCAGCGCGATCGCTTTTGCCCTGGCGGAACAGGGCGCCCAGGTCGTCCTCTCCAGCCGCAAGCAAGCGGACCTCGACGAAGAGGCAGCGCGGATCAACGCCCAGTTCCCCGAGCAGGCGACAGCGGTCGCCGCCCATACGGGCCGGCCCGACGATCTCGAGCGCCTGGTCAAGACGGTGATGGAGCGCCACGCCCACATCGACATCCTGGTCAACAACGCGGCCACCAATCCTTACTTCGGGCCTGTTCTTGGCGCGGAGCTGGGCGCCTGGGACAAGACCTTCGAGGTCAACCTGCGCGGGGTTTTCATCCTGACCAAGCTCGTTTACGAAGCGTGGATGGAGACGCATGGCGGATCGATCGTGAACGTCGCCAGCATCGGCGGGCTCCGACCGGGGCTGGGGCTCGGCGTCTACAACGTCACCAAGGCCGCCGTGATCATGCTCACTCGGCAGCTCGCCCGCGAGCTGGGCGGCAAGGTCCGCGTCAATGCGGTCGCGCCGGGGCTGATCAAGACGCGATTCGCCGAGGCGCTCTGGAGCAATGAGGCGATTCTCGACCGCGTGCTGGCCTCGAACCCGATGGGCCGGATCGGCGTGCCGGACGAAGTGGCCGGAGTGGTTGCGTTCCTGGTTTCTGACGCCGCCAGCTACGTCAACGGGGAAGTGGTCGTGATCGACGGCGGCGGGGGCGAGCCTTAGCCTTCCCACTCGCTACCGGCGCTTCCGTTCCGCTCGCCTCGCTCTCCCCGTTCTCTGACGCCACCTGGCGCGTGTGGATGAAGTCCTCCAGCTCTTTTTCGTACTGGTATGCGTTGCGGTCGGGCGCGTAGCGCAGGACCCGCCGCTGCTGGACGAAGTCCTCGAACGCGGTTCGCGTGTCACGCACCGCCCGGAAGCCGAGCTCGCGCGCGGCCTTGGTCATCGACAGCGAGCGTCCCCAGCGAAGCAGGTCGAGCAGCTGCGGCGACAGGAAGGCGACGCCCGCCTTGCGAACCCCGAACGCAGCCAGCTCGAGACCAAACGGCGGGAGGAGCGGCGCGTGCAGCTTGCCCGCGGCGTCGAGGAGCTTCGACAGCGGCTCCGGACTCGGGGCCGCGATGTTGTACGCGCCCGCCGGCCCGCGCTTCGTGGCGAGGACCATCGCCGCGACGCAGTCGTCGCGGTGGATAAGCTGAATCGAAGGGTCGTAGCCGATCACGGTCGGCACCACCTCTAGGTCGAGATAGCGCGCCAGCGGCTGGGGTTCGTCGGGGTTGAGGCTGTTGGAGAAGCGAAGCGTGAGGATGTCGATGTTGGGATTGCGCAGCCCGAAGTCTGTGACGTACGACTCGACCTCGACGATGTCGCGCACGAACTGATGGCGTGAGTTGCTGTCGAGGCGGTGGTCCTCGCGCAGACCGGCCGGCAGGTCGAAACGCGAACCGTAGACGTGCCCGGATGACTTGACCACGAAGCGGCGAACGGGGCTTCCCTCGCCGGCGCATCCAGCCAGCAGGTTGAGAGTGCCGATCACGTTCATCTCGTGCGCGCGGCGCGGGTCCATGTCGAAAGAGTCGACGCGCGTGAGCGTGTGCACCACGGTGTCGATGCCGACCGCTCGGACGAGCTTGCCGATCAGGGAATGGCGGACGTCGAGCTTGAGGTAGTCGGCGCGACCCAGGTCGTAGCGCGGCTCGCGGATGTCGATGCCGATGACCTCGGCGACGTCAGGGTCCTCGACAAGTTTCTGCACAAGCAGCGCGCCCCACCATCGCGCGACGCCGGTGACGAGGATGCGTCTCTTCTTAGAGGCCATCGTTACGGACTCAGTCTAGCCCTGGATCTTTCGGGTGGCCGGTAGGCCTGGCTCTGCCAGGCCGTCTACCCGCGCACACATTTACGCCGTGCGTCGCTGGAGAAACATTCAGTAAATCCAATCCCGGGAAGATGAGCAGCCCCGTCGGCGAAGCCGACCGGGCGATGAGAAGGAACAGTCCGGTTCCTTCTCATACTTTTTTCAGTATGTGCGTTTGATGACGTCTCGTTCCATCTGCTGGACTGCCTTCGAGAGGACCTGTTGCAGTGGCGATTTCGCAGTGCGTACAGCCCATTCCAGCTGGCGCAGCAGCGAGTAGAGGCCCTTCATGGCCTTGATCGCGTCGCCTATGTCGACGTTGGGGGGGAGCGGGATCTTATCGAGTGCCTCGCCGGCGGACCAGCGGTAGGCGAAGTCGATGTAGCCATGGGAGGGATTGCGCAAGTTCGGCTCGTCCAGCTCGCTCTCCATGTCGGCAAACCGGAAGTACAGGGAGCGGATCAGGCGGGCGGTCTGCGCAATCGCTGGAGTCGGGTAGCGCCGTGGCCCGCGCACCTGCCTGTCTCTGCCACCGCGCTCCCGGTCCTCGGCCGTAAGCATCACGAGCACGGCGCACAGCTCCTCAGGTGTCAGGCCCTCGAACCATCCGAGCCACACCGCCTCCGCGACGAGAATCGTGTTCTCGCCGTACACCCGCGAGGCGAACAGTCCTTTGTCGGTGGGACGGTCGTGGGCGAGAAATCCGGTCTCGGTAAGGATCTTGCTGAGGCGGCGGAGCTTGCGCGGGTACTCGTCCATCTGGCCGCTGACCTCTCGCTGTCCGCCTTCAAGCTCCTTCTGGAGAGTGCGGATCTGGCCGTACCTCTGGAGCAGCTCGCCGAAGCGCGGCGAGCGTACGACTTTCAGCTTGCGCTGCCGCTCCAGAAGACCTTTGGCCTCGACCTCGAGCCGCTGCACGATCCGTCCCGACGGTCCCATCGACCGCGTATTACGCCCGCGGCGCCCTCTGCGCTCTGCACCGGCCTCGCGCCGCAGACGCTTGAGCTCGATCCGGATCGCGCGTCTCCGGTCCTCGAGCTTGAAGTACTGCGCCACGTCCTCGATCGAGACGTCGGGGTCGTCCCAAAGCTGGCGGATGTCGGCGAGCTGCTCCCGAACGTTGGCCAGGCGCTCCTTCGTCTGGCCGGCAGCCAGGCGTTTCTGGAACTGGCCGAACGACCGCTGCATCAGCGCCTCAGCCTCTTCCGGCGTGTAAACGCGCAGAAGGTTGAGGGCCATGTTGTAGCTGGGCAGGAACTTGGACTCGACCACGAGGGTTGGTCCCATCGCGACCTCGTAGATGGTTCCGACCTCGACGTCCGACTCCTTGAGGATCACGCCGTGCCCGATGATGTCGATGCCGCGGCGGCCGGCCCGGCCCATGAGCTGCGTCAGCTCACCGGTCGTCAGGTGCGAAAAGTTGACGCCGTCGAACTTGGTGAACGAGGAAACCACCACCGCGCGCGCCGGCATGTTGATGCCGAGTGACAGAGTCTCGGTGGCGAAGACGACCTTGATGAGACCGCGCTGGAAAAGCTCCTCGACCATCTCCTTGTGGTAGGGCAGGAGGCCGGCGTGGTGCTCGGCCAGCCCGCGTCGCAGCAGCCGGGAGTCGACCATGCGCTTGAAGAGCGTTTCCTCGTCGGGGTCCGTAAGTCCCTGGAGGCGTTCCGCCGCGACCCGGTCGATGGCCTCCTTTTCGGCCGCGGTCGTGAGGTCGATCTCGTGGTACGAACAACGTTGCAGCGCCTCGCGGCAACCGCGGCGCGAGAAGATGAAATAGATCGCGGGCAGCATGTCGAGGCGGCGCAGCTCTGGTACGACGTGGAGCAGGTCGTTCGAGGGAAGCGATCGGTAACCGCCGATGCGATATGACGCCTCCTCTTCCTGGGCGCCTTTGCTCCACGTCCTCTGGTCGATGCCACCGTCTTCCTTGAAGAGAGGCAGGAAGTTGTTGTTGATCGCCAGCCACATCTTCAGCTCGACCGGCCTGACGTCGTGGAAGACGGTTTCCATTCCACCGCGGTTCTCGGCCATCCAGTCGGCGATCTCTCTGTAGTTGCCGATGGTCGCGGAGAGGCCGACGAGCTTGATCGTGGCCGGCGCCTGGATCACGATCTCCTCCCACACGGAGCCGCGAGGAAAGTCGTCGATGTAGTGGACCTCGTCGAGGACCACGTAGCGGACCAAGTCGAGCCGCTTCGGGTCCTCATATATAAGGTTGCGAAGGATCTCGGTCGTCATCACGACGATCGGTGCGTCATCGTTGATCGTGTTCTCGCCGGTGACCAGGCCGACCTGCGACTCACCGTACTCGCGCACGAAGTCGTGGTATTTCTGGTTGCTCAAGGCCTTGAGCGGCGTCGTGTACAGGGCCTTCACCCCGTCCTGAAGGGCGCGATAGATCGCGTACTCGGCGACCATCGTCTTGCCGCTCGATGTCGGCGCGCTGACGAGCACGCCGCCGCGCCCCCGCTCCAGCTTGTCGATCGCCTCGCGCTGGAAGGCGTCGAGCTTGAACGGCAGCCCCGCCTCAAATTCGTCCACGAGGGAGTCGACCGCTTTCACACCCGGACCAGCTCAGTCGACACGTCGGTGACCTGGGCGCCGTCAGCGTGGGACTCGATGTACTTAAGGGCGGCGGCGAGAACCTCGTCGGCATGCCGGCCGTCCGCGCTCACGCACGCGATGGCAAGCTCGGCCAGCTGCCATCGATCGCGATCGCCGACCTCAGCCGCCGCGACCTGGAACTCCGTCCGAACTCGCCGGAGCAGGCCGTGGACCACCTGGCGCTTCGCCTTCAACGAGTGGCTTTCGGGCAGGTGAAGGACGACCTTGGCGACGCCGATCGCCACGGAGGCGGCCATCACAGGTTGTTTTTGACCAATGGGGGTGCTGCACATATGATGGCCGGTGAGCTTGAGGGAGCCGGCTGGGGAGGCCGGGACGAAGCTGGAGGGCGAGACATGAGTCCAGACGACGAAGCAGAGGACAAGGGGTTCGAGCAGTTCGAGCGATTCCTGGAGGATTGGTCCCGGCGGGACTTCCTTCGGCGAATGGGCGCGACGGCAGCCTGGACCGCGTTCTCGGGTGGGGTATTGGAGTTCCTGGACGCCTGCGGTGGAGGGAATACCACCGCCACCCAGCCTGGGAAGAAGGGCGGCCACGTTGTGGAGGGCAACTTCTCAGACGTCCGGACGTTCAACTCGATGCTCAGCAGCGACACCGCCAGCAACCAGCTGATCGGCCTGATGTTCGACGGCCTACTCAACAGCAAGAAGAACGGCGACCTGGTCGGAGCGCTGGCCCAGGACCTGCCCAAGACCTCGGCCGACGGGCTCACCTACACGTTCAAGCTGCGCCCCAACCTCAAGTGGTCGGACGGACAGGCGCTGACGGCGGACGACGTCATCTTCACCTACGCGCTGGCGTATGACCCCCAGTACAAAGACGTGGCGTCGCCTCGGCGCGGCGACCTCTCGAAGTACATCGCCAGCGTCACCGCACCCGACCCCCAGACGGTCGTGATCACGACCACGCAGGTCTTTGCGCCCTTCCTCGTCTCCCATGGCCAGTACGGGATCCTGCCCAAGCACGTGCTCGGCAGCATGACGTCGGCGCAGATCAACACCGCCGACTTCAACAAGGCTCCGACCGTATCCAACGGCGCCTTCAAGTTCGTCAGCTGGCAGAGCGGCCAGCAGGTCACCCTGGCGCGAAACGACACCTACTGGGCCGGTGCGCCGCTGTTAGACCAGTACATCTACAAGGTGCTGCCCGACTCGACCACCGTGGCGAACCAGTTGAAGACGGGCGAGATCGACATCGGCCCGGTCGACCCTTCTCAGTACGACAGCGTCAAGGCTTCCGCGAACACCAGCCTCATCGAGTTCCCGGTCGCCATCTTCGACTTCTACGCCTACAACCTCGACCCCACCAAGCTTGGCGGCAAGCTCTTCGCCCAGAAGGAAGTTCGCCAGGCGCTCGTTTACGCCCTGGACCGGAACTCGTGGGTCAACGCCATCTACTTCGGCCATGCCTCGGTCGCAACTTCGGTGGAGCCGCCCACCTCGTGGGCCTTCAAAGCCCAGCCTCAGGTCGTCTACAGCTTCGACAAGGCCAAGGCCAACTCTCTCCTCGATGCAGCCGGATGGGCGAAGGGCTCGGATGGCATCCGGGCCAACAAGGATGGGCTGAAGCTCCAGTTTGAGATGCACACGAACGCCGGCAACAAGCAGCGCGAGAGCCTGCTCCAGGTCATGCAGCAGTCGTGGAAGGACATCGGCGTAGACGCCACGCCCAAGCTGATCCAGTTCCCGCAGCTGGTCACGGAGATCGTCAGCACGCGCGCCTTCGACATGTTCCTGGTCGGCTTCAGCTGGGGCCAGGATCCCGACGAGGCGCCGCTCTTCCACTCGCGCAATGCCGCGCCGGGGGGCTTCAACGGCGCCGACTTCAAGAACGCGGACGTGGACGCTGCGCTCGACGGAGCTCTCGTCACTCTCGACAAGAACAAGCGCAAGCAGCTCTACTACCAGTTCCAGGACATCATGTCCGACCAGGTGCCCGCCCCGATCCTGATGTTCAACAAGGGCCTCTGGGCGACGAGCAAGCGCGTCATGGCCTCCGATTTCGGAACCTATAACCAGTTCGGCAACAGGCCCTGGATGAAAGACGTCTGGGTGACGGACGGCAAGTGAGGAACATGTAGGCAAGCGGGAAGCTGGTGGGAGCCGCCGATCTAAGGCTATAGGGGATGCTGGTCAAATTCATCGCGCGGCGGCTCCTTGCCTCGGTGATCGTCGTCCTTGGCGTGACGGCGGTGACGCTGTTCCTCATGGACCGGACGCGCGGCGCATATGTGCCGGGCATCGATCTCAATCCCGCGCTGCGACCGGAGGACATCGCCCGCCTCCGGGCCGACCTCGGCCTCGACCAACCGTTTTACCAGTGGTATGTGACATGGCTGTGGAACGTGATCCACGGCGACTTCGGCCGTTCGATGATCGACGGGAGTCCGGTCCTGACCCACATCCTCGAACGGCTCCCCAATACGCTAGAGCTGACCCTCACCGCGGTCGTTGTCGGGATCCTCATATCCGTGCCGCTTGGCGTGATCGGAGCCCTCCGGCGCGGCAGCAAGACCGATCACTCCCTCACGGTGTTTTCGGTCGCCGGGTTCGCCGTGCCGCAGTTCTGGCTCGGTTTGATGCTCATCCTCGTCTTCTCCGTGACGTTCGAGCACAATGGCTGGCCGTGGCTGCCTTCCGGCGGGGTGACAAGCCCGTTCGGCGGCGGCGATCTCGGCGACCGGCTGATTCATCTGATCATGCCGGCCACGGTGCTCTCGTTCTTCTATCTGTCGCTGTGGTCGCGCTTCACGCGGTCGAGCATGCTCGAGGTGCTGTCGCAGGACTACATCAGGACCGCTCGCGCCAAGGGGATGAGCGAGCGCCGCGTGGTGTACCTCCACGGTCTGCGCAACGCGCTTATTCCGCTGGTCACACTGGTCGGCCTCGAGCTACCCGGCCTGGTCAGCGGCGGGCTGATCGTGGAGGTCGTCTTCAGCTGGCCCGGTCTCGGACGGCTGGCGTTCGAGCGGGCGCTCCAGTACGACTACACGACCGTGATGGGGATTGTCTTCTTCGTCACGCTGCTGGTCGTGGCCGGCAACCTGATTGCGGACGTTCTGTACGCGGTCCTCGATCCACGGATCCGTTACGCATGACAACCGGGTTGAAGCCGCTGTGATCGATCCAGGCGGCGTCACGCAGCTGGAGCTCCCGAATCCGGCGATCGAGGGCGAGACCCGGCGGCCGGCGCAGTCGTACTGGAACGAATCCTGGGAGCGTCTGCGCGCGAACCGCATCGGCGTGTTCTGTGGAATCTTGATCCTCGCCCTCGCCCTGGTCGCGATCGCCGCCCCGCTGTTCAGCCAGTTCGTGACGCATTTCGACCCGGCCCGCCAGCACCTCTCGGACAACTTTCGATCGCCCGGCCAGCCATATCTCCTGGGGACCGACGAGCTGGGCCGCGACACTCTGACGCGGCTCATCTACGGCGGCCGGGTGACCCTGGGCGTCGCCTTCCTCACGGTCGCGCTGTCGCTGTCTCTTGGGACCACGGTCGGCCTCGTCGCCGGCTATTACGGCAGCTGGGCCGACGACATCCTGATGCGGGTCGTCGACGTCTTCCTGGCCATCCCCGCGATCTTCTTGTTCATCCTGATGTCAATTCTGTTTCGACCCAACGCGATCACCCTGGCGGCCATCATCGCCTCGGTCGGCTGGGGCGGAGTCGCACGCCTGGTGCGCGGTGAGGTGCTCTCGGTGAAACAGCGAGATTTCATACTGGCAACTCGATCCATTGGGGCTCGCGACCTGCGCCTGATCTTCCGCCACCTTCTGCCGAACGTGCTGCCCGTTCTGATCGTGGCCGCGAGCCTGGGAGTTGGCCAGATCATCCTGATCGAAGCCGCGTTGGACTTCCTCGGTCTCGGCATCCAGCCTCCCACCCCGAGCTGGGGCAACATGCTCACCAACGCCGAGAGCTATTTCTTCCACTCCGGATGGCTCGTGGTCTTTCCGGGAGTGACGATCTTCGTGACCGTCCTCGCCTCGAACCTTTTCGGCAACGCCGTCCGAGACGCCTTCGACCCCAGGCTGAAGACTCACTGACGATGGCTCAACCCCTTCTCGAGGTGCATGACCTGCACACGGTCTTTGCCACCAAGAACGGAAACGTCAAGGCCGTCGATGGCGTATCGCTCGAGATCAACCCCGGGGAGACGCTCGGCATCGTGGGCGAGTCGGGCAGCGGCAAGTCGGTGACCGCGCTGAGCATCATGGGTCTGCAGCGTCCGGGCAAGATCGTCGGCGGCAGTGTCATGTACAAGGGTCGAGATCTCACGAAGGCGACAGAGGGCGAGATGCGCGAGATCCGCGGACAGGACATCGCGATGATCTTTCAGGACCCGATGACCTCACTGAACCCGGTCTTCAGGACGGGTTGGCAGGTGGCCGAGCCGGTCCGGCTCCACCACGGCGTCGACAAGGTGAAGGCGATGAGCGTCGCCATCTCGATGCTGGCGAAGGTGGGCATCCCAGCGCCGGCAACGCGCGCGCGGGACTATCCGCACCAGTTCTCGGGAGGTATGCGCCAACGCGCGATGATCGCTATGGGCCTCACGACCACTCCCAAAGTGCTGATCGCAGATGAGCCGACAACTGCACTCGACGTCACGATTCAGGCGCAGATCCTCGACCTGCTGCGAAATGTCAACCGCGATTTCGGCACCGCGACCATCCTCATCACGCACAACCTGGGCGTGGTGGCCGGCATGTGCGAGCGCGTGATGGTGATGTACGCGGGCCGGGTGGTCGAGTCTGGCCCCACCGTAGACGTCTTCGCGCATCCCAAGCATCCGTATACGTGGTCCTTGCTGCGGTCGATTCCGCGGCTGGATGCTGAGCGGCACGAACCGCTGAAGCCGATCGACGGGCTTCCACCCGACCTGATCGATCTTCCTTCCGGTTGTGCTTTTCACCCGCGCTGCCAGTTCAAGATCGAGCGCTGCTCGCGCGATACCCCGGTGCTCAACCGGGTAGGTGAGACGCAGCTGGCCGCATGCTGGGTCACGCAGGCCGGCGTGGAGCTGAAAGGTGCCTGAAGCAGTCCATGCCCAGCTGAAGCGCGCCTGGACCACGTCGTCCCCGCTCCTCTCGGTGCGCGGGTTGAAGACGTGGTTTCCAGTTTCCTCGGGCGTCCTCCAGAGGACCGTCGCGCACGTCCGCGCGGTCGATGGCGTCGACCTGGACATCAAGAAGGGTGAGACCGTGGGCCTGGTCGGAGAGTCCGGCTGCGGCAAGTCGACCCTGGGCCGCACCATGATTCGCCTCCTCGATCCGACCGCTGGAACGATCGAGTTCATGGGCGAGGACATCACCAATCAGCGAGGGAAGGCGATGCGGGTCCACCGTCGCGACATGGCGATGATCTTTCAAGACCCGTACGCGTCGCTCGATCCGCGGCAGACCGTCGGCGACATTATCGGCGAGCCCCTGGACATCCACGGTTTGGCCAAGGGCCGGGAGCGCCAGGACCGCATCTACGAGCTGCTGCAGGTGGTGGGCATGAACCCGCGCTTCGCAGATCGCTATCCGCACGAGTTTTCTGGAGGCCAGCGACAGCGTGTCGGCATCGCCCGCGCCCTGGCGGTCGGGCCTAGCTTCATCGTCTGCGACGAGCCGATCTCGGCGCTTGACGTATCGATCCAGGCCCAGATCATCAACCTGCTGGAGAACCTGCAGTCCAAGTTCGACCTCACTTATCTGTTCATCGCACATGACCTCTCGGTCGTGAAGCACATCGCCAATCGCGTCGCGGTCATGTACCTGGGGAAAATCGTCGAGGTGGCGCCGGGTGGCCAGCTCTACCGCCGACCTCGGCATCCATACACCGGGTCGCTGCTCTCGGCGATTCCGATTCCGGACCCCCTCATCGAGCGCAACAGGGAGCGTGTGATCCTTCAGGGAGACGTCCCGTCGCCGGTCAATCCGCCCTCCGGTTGCCGCTTCCGCACGCGCTGCCCAAAGGCGCGACCGCATTGCGCCGAAGAGGAGCCGGTCCTGGAGTCCTTCGGGGACGAGCACCTGGCGGCCTGTTTCTATCCATTAGATTGAGCGCGTGGCAGGGACACCCTGGTAGCTGAGCGCGAGCAATTGGCGCGCGACCTGGTCGCGGCCTCGTACCTGAAAGGCGATTTTGTCCTTCGCTCGGGCAAGCGGTCGAATCGATATTTCGACAAGTTCCTTTTCGAGACCGATCCTGCCCTGCTGAGGAAGCTCGGCAAGCATCTTGCCGCGCTGGTTCCTCCCGAGACTCAGCGCCTCGCTGCGCCTGAGCTGGGCGCGGTGTTGCTCGGAGGGGCCGTCTCGATGGAGACCGGCCTGCCGCTGGTGCTGGTGCGCAAGGAGCCCAAGGGATATGGAACGTCGAAACAGATCGAAGGCCACCTGTCGCAGCTCGATCGCGTCACAGTCATCGAGGATGTCGTGACGACAGGTGGCGACTCGCTGCGTTCGGCGCAAGTGCTTCGAGACGCCGGCGCCAACGTCATACACCTGGTTGTGGTGCTCGACCGCGGCGAAGGGGGGGAGGAGAACATCGCGAACGCCGGGATCCCGTACTCGCCCCTCTTCAGGGTCCGAGACCTCGACCTTGACTGAGCTGCTGATTAGAGGGGGCTCGGTCTACGGACCGGATGGTCCCCTCGAGGCCGACGTCCTCGTCACGGACGGGGTGATCAGCCGCGTCGAGGCCGGCCTCGCGACCCCGAAAGGCGCGACCGTTCTCGATGCGGCGGGAATGTACGTCTTGCCCGGAGCGATCGACGTTCACGTGCACAGCCGTGACCCTGGCTTTCCGGAGAAAGAGGACTTCGGCACGATGACGGCGGCCGCGGCGATGGGCGGCGTGACCACCGTCATCGACATGCCGAACACGGTTCCCGCGGTCGATGCGGCGGGCGTGCTCGAGGCGAAAGCCGCGCTGGCCCGCCCCAAGGCGCGGGTCGACTTCGGGCTTTGGGGCCTGGTCCGGTCCACTTCGACCGCTGAGCAGCTCGAGGCTCTGGCCGCCGCTGGGGCGGTCGGATTCAAGGCGTACCTGGGCTACGCGTTCAGCACGAGCCGCAAGCAGGTGCTTCAGATCACCGAGTCCGACGGCGCCGAGCTAGAAGCGCCGCCCGACTACGGGACGCTGGCGCGCCTTGCCCCGGCGCTGGCTCGGCTCGGTCTTCCGCTGGCGATCCACGCTGAAGATCCGTCGATCCTCGCTGCGTTTCGCCGACCTCTCGAGAGCTACGCGGATCTTCTCGATGCCCGCCCCGCGCAGGCCGAGGCGGTGGCCATCTCCGCGTCCGCAGCGATCGCCAAGGAAACGGGTGTGCACCTCCACATCGCCCACCTGTCCAGCGCGCTGGGCCTACGCGCAGCGCAGGACGCGATGCGCGCCGGCACGCGATTGACCCTGGAGACCGGCCCTCAGTACCTGTGGCTGTCCGACCAGGATTTCGCCCGTCTGGGCACGGCGATGAAGGTGTTTCCCCCTATTCGCACGGCACCGGATCGCGACGCCCTGGTCGAGGCGGCCGCCACCGGGGTGATCCGCATCGTGGCGACCGATCACGCGCCTCACACCGATGAGGAGAAGTCGCGACCCTTCGAGCACGCTCCTTCCGGGAGCCCTGGCGTGCAGTCGCTCTACCTGAGCTGCCTCGAGCTCGCCAGGCGCCTCGGCGACGTGTCGCTCGCGCCGAGGTGGGTAAGCGAGGGTCCAGCGGAGCTCGCCGGACTGCGGGAGACCAAAGGGGCGATCGCCGCAGGCTTCGACGCCGACCTGGTCATCGTCGACCCGAATCGCAAAACGCAGCTGCGCCCGGCCCTGATGCGGTCGCGGCAGCGCCACGGCGCACTTGACGGCGAGGAATTCGGTTTCGCCATTCGGGACGTCTTTCTCCGCGGTCAGGCGGTCGTGCGCGACGGCAAGCTTGTCGGGCGGCCGGCAGGGCGCATGGTCCGTCCGTCGCCCCAGCGTTGAAATCTTGCCTGCTTTTGCGTACTGAACGCGCCCATCCGCGTTGATTCATAACGTGGCGACTGTCCAGACTTCATCGAGGGTGAGATTGGCGCTTCGGAGTGCCGTTGCCGTCTCGTTCGCCGTCATCTTGCTGGCGGGGTCAGCTTGCCGGAGCCTGGGTGGCGCGGCGGCGGCGAGCTCTCCGAGTGCCTCGTCGAGCGCCAAGGCCACGGCGCAGGCAGCGCCCTCCAGGCTCGACGCGGCGGTCCCGACGCCGTCGGGATTTCCGACGGACGTTCCTGTCTATCCCGGGGCCCGGCTGACCGTGGGGGCGAGCTTCGCGGCCAACGGGCAGACCACCTGGGGCATGGAGTGGGAGACGTTCGACACGATCGACAAGGTCCAGGCCTTCTACACGAGCAAGCTGAGCCAGGGCGACTGGGCGGTCCAGTTCAGCGGCTCGGCCAACGGCCAGTTCTCTGCGACGTTCAGCCGGAAGAGCAACTCGAAGTTCGCCGGCATCCTGGGTGCCGACGGGAGCTCGGGGGTTACCAAGATCTCCATGAGCCTGGGCGGCGGGTAGGTAGCCTCAGCGGGCGGTTAACGAGGCTCGTCGTCAGTGGGCCGGATTTATTCCGGCCGTCCCCAGCGCTCCTTTAGCCACCAATGTCGCGGGGAGAAACTCACTCGGAAATCCCATTCCCCGGAGGATGAGCAGACACGCCGGCGCAGCCGGCCTGTCGATGCAATCAGTAAGTCCCATCCTGATCGCGCTTGCGCGCAGAAGGAACCATCTGGGTTCCTTCTCATACTTCTAGCCGCCGGCTGGCGCGCCCCTGAAGATTGGGTTCTGCGCGAGCTCACGCTCGAGGCTGCTGGCCGGCCCGTGGCCGGGGTAGAGCGCCGTCGGGACCGGCAGCCGCAGGAGCTTGGTCCCGATGCTCATCATCTGGCGGCGCAGATCGGTCTCCGGTGTCTGCTTACCGATCCCTCCGGCCAGCAGGGTGTCGCCGACGAAGGCGTGGTTGGCGACCACGAAGCAAACGCTGCCCGGAGTGTGCCCTGGTGTGTGGAGCACGGTTAGCTTGAACTCGCCGAACTCGAGCTCGTCGCCGTCGATCAGGTAGCGGTCGGCGGACCGTAAGAACTGCTTGGCGTCGGCCGGGTGAAGGCCTGTTTCGCCACCGACCAGCTCCTTCAGATCATCCTTCCCCGCGACGTGACCGGGGTGGCAGTGGGTGGCGAGGATGTAGCGGACCTTCAGACCTTTCAGCTGTTCGGAGATTTTCTCGACTGGAAGTCCCGGGTCGATGACGACCGCCTCCTTGGTGCTCGAGCACGACACGACGTAACCATTGACCTCGCGATCGAGCTTGACCTTCAGGATGGAGAGCTTCGCCATCGCTCACACTTTTACCGCAATGGAGCAAGCCGCTGCAGTCGCGTTCGCCGTCGTGCTGCTTCTCGTTTGCCTGTTCTGGACCTACGGTTACTTCCGTAGGCGGTCGAAAAAGCGTTACTGAACGCTTACTCCGCTGGTCCCTGCACCTTCTGGCGGAGAGCGTCCAGTGAGTCGAATTTGTCCAGTGCAGGCTTCGAGCGCGGGCGGTCGGGGTACTTCGCGA
>DAITQH010000019.1:0-30005 GCA_036833175.1 Candidatus Dormiibacterota bacterium | reverse complement strand
CCTCTAGCGGGGGATTGGCCAGGACCACCGACGTTTCGATCTGGCGGTCCGGGATTGTCCAGTACGTCTTGAGGAGCTCCGTCTTGATTTCAGGGGAGACAAGCTGGAACCCGTGGCGTTGGTAGAAGCGGATCGCCCACTCGGCAGCGGCCCAGGTGCCGACCAGCATGCGCCGCGAACTCAGTCCGCGCAGGTGGCTGATCAACGCGCCGCCGACGCCGCTCCTCTGGTTGCCGGGAATCACGTACGCGTGGCGGATCAGGTCTACATCGCGCACCGGCTGGATACCCATCGTACCGAGGAGCGCGCCGTCCGCCTCGTAGACCCAGAACGCAACCCCGGCCGCGATCTCGTGGTCCAGCTCGGCGGCTGGCATGTACGGCTCGTGCCAGCGATCGGCGGGGATCACGTCGCGATACGCGTCGGCGGCGGCGTTGATGATCGCCAGGATGCTTTTGTGCTCGTCATGGCGAGCAGGCCGGATCGTACTCACCGCGCCAATATAGGAAATGGTCGTTAACAGGCACGGTTCCAATCTCGGCTGGCCGGCTCTAGGTTGGCGTCATGCGCAACCTTCTCCGACAACCGCTCACATGGATGGTGATCGCCGAGTGCGTCGTCGTGACGCTGCTGATCGTGGTCGTGTGGAATGTGGTCGCGGCTGCCGCCGCCACCAGCCAGCATTCGGCCGCTCCGTCGACGCAGGGCGTCGATATGTCACCGGCATCGTCGACCCCGTCCTTACCTGATGTGCCGCAAGCGGCAAAACCGGCCACGCCGGTTCAGTTGCCCGGGCTGAACCTGAACGCCGGCTTCTGGCGTGTGCGCCTCGGCCAGGTGAACAGTGAGCAGGTGGTCTTCGAGCAGCTCGAATGGCGCCTCGTGCACAGCGCCATGGACGCGGCACAGGCTTACATCGATACGGTGGTTTTGCCGTCGATCACGCGCGCGGAGCGCGCGTGAGTGCCACTGCCTTAGCCCTTCTCCGACTGCATCGTGACGTTGCCGTTCAGGGTGGCGCCGTCCTCGACCGTGAGGCGGGCGACCTTGACGTCGCCGTTCAGGCGGCCGGAACCGCCGAGCGTCAGCCGCTTCTTGGCCGTTACGTTGCCGGTGACCTGTCCGCGGACGCTTACGTTCGAGCCTTCGATCGAGGCCTGGATCGCAGCCCCGGCGTCGACTGTCACGTCTCCGCTGGCCTTGAGCTCGCCTTCGACGTTGCCCGCGACCTTGAGGTCGCCCTGGATGTCCAGGCGTCCGTTCAGGCTGTCACGAGGTCCGAGGGTGACGACGTTCTTCTCGCCGTTCTGCCCGGCTCCGGGCGAGTGGGTCGCAGACTTTTCAGCTTGGGCCATGTGGGAATCCTCCACCGCGTTGATCGTGCCTTCCATACTTTGTGGTCAACTCTGACCATCGACTCTAACTTGCGCTTCGCAACCATGCGGAGCCCTCGGCTTGAGCGAGGCTTGCATGGTAACAGGGTGCCGCCAAACGTAGAAGAAGGTTAAGGATCGGGGTCCAATGCCCCAGGATCCAGGTTTGTGGAGCTCTCGACCGCCTTGATGGACCCGGATTCTTCGGACGAGATGATCGACCACCTGGTCGATTTCTTCGATCGAATCGCCCCCTCGTACGATAGCTGGGCCGGCGGCCAGCACGAGCGGGTGGCGTCCCGGCTCGTCGAGCTCGCTGCGCCGCAGAAAGGCGAGCACGTCCTCGACGTGGGCACTGGAACCGGCCTGGTCGCCCACCTGGTGGCGCCCAGGGTCAGCCCGGGCAGCGTCATCGGCATCGACCTTTCCGAGCAGATGCTGGCGATCGCGCGCTCGAAAAAGAGCAAGAACTGTCAGTTCCTCGGCATGGCCGCTGAGCAGCTCGTCTTCAAGCCGGAATCGTTCGACCTGGTGACGATGGGCGAGGCTCTTGCGTACCTGGGCGACCCCACCGACGCGCTGGCCGAGGCGAGTCGCGTGCTTCGCAGCGATGGCCGCCTTGCGGTCTCCTGCCAGCGGCGCAGCCTGAGCACGCGCGCGCAGGATCTGTTCTTCCAGGGCCTTGCGCCGCTGGCGCGCCGACATTACCTGAGCCTTCCGCGGTACAGCTCCGAGCGGGCCAGCTTTGGTGAGCCCGCCGTGTTGCCTCAGATCCTGAACCGGGCCGGCTTCGACGTGTCGCGCGTCACGGAGATGGTCACCGGCGGCCGGACCCGCGACGCCAAGGAATGGACAGACCTGATGGCTGGCGCGGGCCCGCTCCCTTACACGCTGATCCGCGCGCTAGGGCCTCGGTACCGGGACGAGCTCGAGGCCGAGGTCGAATCAGCGATGGACAGCCTGGGCGACCCGGATGACGCTTTCCGGTACCACCACTCCTACTTGATCGTGGTGGCTCGCAAGCGCTGATCGATCGTTGCGACCATCACCAACGCCGCGAGCGCGCAGATAACGGCCGCGATGGTGAAGATCTCGCGGTACTCCTGGAGAAAGGCCGCCGCGACCAGCCTCGCCAGGTGATCGACGCGGGCTCGCAGGCCGGGGTCGTTCAGCACCGGCGTACCGAGGATCTGGTGAAAGCGATACAGGCCGAACGCCGTCAGTGCGGACAGGCCGATAAGCATGCCCATCGTGCGCGCAAGCACGACGAGGCTCGTCGCAAGGCCGTGGCTCTCCCCGCGGGTCAGCGAGAGGACGGCGGCCGTCAGTGGTGCGATGACGATGCCGAGTCCCACGCCGCACACGGCGAGGGCGATGTCGGCCTGGCGCGCAAACCCGATGTGAAGAGATAGCTCATTCGAGGACCAGGTCGACATCTGGAGAAAGGCGGCGGCCGAGAGCAGGACACCGGCCACGGCCACCAACTTTCCTCCGATGCGGCCCGCTAGCCATCCGCCAAGCACGGCGCCGATCGGGATGCCGACGAGGAAGCGCGTCAGGAGCAACCCCGAACCGAGCTGGTCGAGGCTGAACACAAGTCGTCCGAGCACCGGTACGTCGACCAGGGCCACCATCAACGCGATCCCGATCAAGAGATTCGCAACAGCGGCGCCGATGAAGCCGCGGCTTCGGAGGAGCTCGCGGGGCACGAGCGGCTCCAGTCGATGGACCTGCCGCCAGCCATAGAGCGCCAGGACGGCCACGCTCGCGATCCCGGCCGGGACCAGGAGGCTGCCGGTGGCTCGGTGGTCGGGGTCATCGGGATAGAGGGCGACTACCAGGAGACCCAGCCCAAGACCGAGGAGCGACGCGCTGATCCAGTCGATCGAAGCCGTCGCCCGGCTCGAGGAGGGCGCCGTGCGGCGCGTGGCGAAGACGAGGCCGGCGGCGCAAAGGGCCGCGAGCGGAACGTTGAGCCAGAAGACGAAGCGCCAGCCGCCCGCGGACGCCGCTACCGCCGCAAGGCTGGTCCCATAGAGGGGGCCGAACACGCTGCCCGCCTCCTGCAGGCCCGCGACCGAACCGAGAGCCAGGGTGCGGGCGTCTCCGCGGTACAGGTCCGCCGCCAGCGCGAGCGAGAGCGGGACGAGGCCGCCTCCACCGAGACCCTGCAGCACGCGGCCCGCCACCAACCAGGGGAGGCCGGCGAAGGTCCACAGTCCGGCGGTCGCGGTGATGATCGAGCCGGCCGCGAAGACGATCATGCACGCGGCATAAACGGGCGCCCGCCCACGTGCATCCGAGTAGGCGCCGAGCAAGGGCATCGCGACCACATATCCGCCCAGGAAGCCGGTCACGATCGGTGTCGCCTGCTCGAAGCGATCGATCGTCAGGCCGACGTCGGCGATCATCGAGGGCAGCAGCGTCACCACCACGTAGGCGTCGAGCGCCGCAATGAACAGCCCGGCCGCCGCGAACCCGAGCTGTACCGGCCTTGACACCTGTGTCACTCGTGCGGCTTACGGCGAAGGTGGTGAGATGTTGACCGCGGCATTGAAGCCGGAGATGTCGACCTCGACGGAGGCTTCTTTCCCGCCATCCCCGAATGCACCGTCGAGAACTGCTTTGCGGATCAGGTGGTCCGAGGCGCCGACCCAGACCTGCGCCTTGACGTCGACGCTCGAGCTGAGCTCGGCGAACAAGCTGTGCAGCTGGTCCGCGCTATAGGTGGCGTTGATTCTTTGCGAATCGACCCCGGCGATCGTTTCCGTGCCGGAGTAGCTGAGGTTTCGGCCCGCTGGAATGATGGCCGGCAGGCCGGTCGTGGGATCGAAGAGCTTCGCCAGGTCGGGAATTGCGGCGGCCGCGCTGCCCTGTAGCTCCTGGAAGCTCGAGAAAGGCACGTGCAGGTAAACGTGGCCACCGGTGATCACGACTTCCAGCCCGATGGCCAGGTCCTGCTGCTTCACGGTGTAGGTCGTATCGCTGTCCGCGGGCAGTCGCACCGCAGTCTTGGCTCTCACCAGCGTGAAGCCCTGGAACGAGATCGCACCCTTGGTGAACTTGAGGTCAGCGCTAACGGTGTTCAGCTTGGCCATCGCTGCCGCGGCGTCGTGGAGCGTCCGTGCCGGGTCGACCGCCGGCGGGTTGCCTCCACCACAGGCTGCGACCAGCAGCAATGCAACCAGCGCCAGCACGACTCGCCTCATCGCGCCGAACAGTACCCCGCCGGCCTACTTCCGGTCCCTTGCCCGAACGATGAGGCGGATCGGCCGGTCATAAAACAGGTAGTCCCACGCCCAGTTGACGAGGACCAGGATGCGGCTGCGGAAGCTGATCACGTTGACGAGATGGACCGCGAGCCACATCGACCACCCGAGAAATCCCGACAGGTGCACGGCGCCGAGCTCGGCCACGGCAGAGTTGCGCCCGATCGTCGCCATGATGCCCGGGTCCTTGTAGCGGAAAGCCTTCGCTCCGCCGTTCCGGACCAGCTCAGCGATCGTCGCCGCGACATGCCTGCCTTCCTGCATGGCGACCGGGATGAGCATTGGTAGCTGCGCGCCACCGTCGGTCGCGCCGGCGAGATCTCCGATGACGAATACGACGGGGTGGCCGGTCAGCTGCAGCGTCGCGTCAACCTTGATCCTCGCCTGGCGGCCGAGCTGCGCACCGATCGCCGTGCCGACATCGGAGGCGCGCACCCCGGCGGTCCAGATAATCGTGCCGGCGGCAATCTCTTCACCGCCCGCCAGCCGGATCGAGTCGTCGGTGACCGACTCAACCTTGGCGCCCAGCATCAGCTTTACGCCCTTCTTCGCGAGCGATTTGCGGGCCGCCTCGCGTAGCGCCGGCACGAACGTGCCCAGAGGCGCGGCGGCGGCTTCGAGCAGCAAGACGCGCACCTCGCCGACGTCGAGGTCGCGATAGTCCTTGCGCAGCACGAGATGGATCAACTCCGAGATCGAGCCTGCCAGCTCGACGCCGGTGGGTCCCGCACCCACAACAGCAAAGGTAAGCATCGCCCGGCGGATCGAAGCCTCTGCCACCCAGCGCGAGGCCTCGAACTGCGAGAGGATCCGGTTGCGCAAAGCTAGGCCCTCGTCCAGGTCTTTGAGCCCGAACGAGTGCTGCGCCAATGATGCATTTCCGAAAAAGTCGCTCTGGCTGCCGGTGGCTAGGACGAGGTAGTCGTATGGGATTGGCCCGCGGTCGGTCATCAAGACGCGCCGGTCGAGGTCCGCGCCTGTCACCTGGGCCTGCCTGAATCCAGCGTTCGCGAGAGGACGGATCAGCTCGCGGACCGGGCGTGCGATCTCGCCGGGGTCGAGGAGCGCGGAGGCCACCTGGTAGAGCAGCGGAGTGAACAGGTGGTAGTTGTTGCGGTCGATCAGGAGCACATCGACCGGGACATTGCGCAATGCCCGCGCGCAGGTGAGCCCGCCGAAGCCGGCGCCCGCAATGACAACCCGCGGCCTGCGCGCAAGCGCGACCACGTTGGGACCTACTGAATTCACTTTTCCGGTGGCTTGCGGAACCGCCCTCCTCCGCCGTGGCGCCGGTTGGCCATCTTCTCCAGGGCGGGGGCGCCACCCGTCGCCTGCAGCAGCGACTTGGGCAGCTTCTGCTTCTTCTTGATCACGGGCTCGAACAGGTCACCGTGCTTGGCGACGCGCGCGAGCACCTGGTCGGAATCGAAGACGAGAAGGCTTGGGTCTTTTGCCTTGAGGCATTTCTCGACCTCGTCCCACGTGACAGGAGTGGATACGGTCGGGCGCGTGCGGGCACGAAGCGAATAGACGTTCACAGTGGTCTTGTACTGGTCGTTCTGGCTCCAGTCGATGAGCACGCGGCCGGTGCGGAGCTCTTTCAACTGCTTGTGCACTGCAAGGTCGGGGTGGCGCTCCTCGAAAAGTTGAGCGAGGCCTTTTGACACCACCTTCGTCTCGACGTACGTGACCTTGGTGTTGAGCGGCACATACAGCTGCAGGCCCTTAGACCCAGAAGTCTTCGCGCAGCACTCGAGGCCGTGCTCGGCGAACAGGTCGCGGAGCATCAGCCCGATGCGGCAGCACTCGACGATCGTCGCGGGCGGCCCGGGGTCGAGGTCGAAGACCAGCGTTCGCGGCTTGGCCAGGTCCGACGCCAGCGACAGGGAGGTGTGGAATTCGAGCGTCGCGATCTGGGCGAGCCACACCAGCGTCGGCAGGTCCTGGCACAGGCAGTAGTACATGTCGCGGTTGTTCCCGCCGCTCCAGACCGTTGCGGTCTCGACCCACGGAGGACGGTGCTTCGGGCAGTTCTTCTCGTAGAAGAACTCGGCGTCGACTCCATTGGGATACCGCTTGAGCGTCAGCGGGTGGTCGCGGGTATGGGGCAGGATGGCGGGCGCGATCCGCGTGTAGTAATCGATCACCTGCGCCTTGGTGAATCCCACCTCGCGATAGAGGACCTTCTCGAGGTTGGTGAGCTTGAGCGTGCGCCCCTCGATCTGGACCTCGACCTCAGTTGATTTAGCCACCCTCTCGCACCACCTCACGCGCGGTCTTGTCGGTGCGAAGGCCCTTGAATGCGGGTGCGCGCAGCTGGCCCGACCTGGTCCACTCGACGAACTCGATCTCCGCGACGAGCTTCGGCTTGACGAAGTGGGCTTTCTTCGGAGGAGCGCCGACGTAAAACGGGCTCTTGTCCTGCGCCAGCGGCTTCATCGCGCTCTGCAGCTTATCCAGCATCGCATCTGTGAAGCCCGTCCCGACCTTGCCGGCGTAGACGAACTTGGCTTTGTCGTAATACCCCACGAGCAGCGCGCCGGGATGCCCGCTGCGCTTGCCTTCGCCGTCGAGCCAGCCTCCGATCACGAACTCCTGGCGGTTGCGATTCTTGACCTTGACCCAGGCGCCACTGCGCCGGCCCGGCTCGTAGGGCGAGTCCAGCTTCTTGCCCATGATCCCTTCCAGCCCGGACTTGTGGCTTGCCTCGAGCATGGTGGGCCCGCCTCCCTTTTCACAAGGCGGGGTTTGCCATGAGGCGCCGTTCAGGTTCAAGCCTTCGAGCTGCCTGCGTCTTTTCACGTACGTCTCTTTCAGCAGCGAGTGGCCGTCCTGCCACATCACGTCGAAGACCATGTACGTGACCGGGACCTCTTTCATCTTGCGGCGGATCTCGGTCTCGGCCGTGAGGCCCATGCGCTGCTGGATCTCCTCGAAGCTCGGCCGGCCCTTTTCGTCTAGGGCCACGATCTCGCCATCGAGAATGACCTCGTTCGATCCCAGCGCTCTACCCATCGCGTGGACCTCCGGGTAGCGAGCGGTCACGTTCTCGCCGCTGCGGCTCACGAGGCGAACCGTACCGCCTTCGACGTACGCCTCCGCGCGGATGCCATCCCATTTGAACTCGAATCCCCACGCCTCGTCCGGCGTCGGAGGCTTTTTGACCAGCTTCGCCATCATCGGCTCGATCCGCTCTGGCATCGGCTTGCGGTCCGGGTCTTGGGGCGGGTCCATGCGGTGGATCATCCAGTTCTCGCCGTTGGTCCGGAACAGCACGTACCGGCCCTGGAGCCGCTTGCCGTGGAGGATGACCATGACCTCACGGTCGGACCATTTCTCGGTCTCGTATGTGCCGTGGTCCCAGATCGAGACGTGCCCCGCCCCGTAGTTGCCGGCGGGGATGTCGCCCGCGAAGTCGATGTAGCCGAGCGGGTGGTCTTCGACGTGGACGGCTAGGTGGTTCTTCTTGGGGTCGGCGGGCACGCCCTTGGGAACGGCCCAGGAGACGAGCACGCCGTCCCGCTCGAGCCGGAAATCCCAGTGCAGGCGGCGCGCATGGTGTTCCTGGACCACGAACCGCGGCGCCTTGGGCTCCTTGCGGGGGACCTTGGCGCCGGGTTCTGGTGTCTGCTTGAAATCTCGTTTGGCCTCGTACTCGGCGAGCTTCTTGGCCACTATAGAAAAGGTTAGGCCACCGGCTTGTCGAGCCGAACCTCCAGGCCGATCCCTTCCGTGCTGATGGTGCAGGTATGGAACGGACTTTCTTGTGCGAGGAGCTCGAATTTCGCCGGCGAGTAAGCGCGGCGCTTGAGCATCTCGAGCGTCCCCTTCGTCGTGAACGAGCTCACGCGACCCAGCTTCATGGCCTCGACCTCACGCTCGATGTCCGCATGGCTGGCATCGCTGCTCATGTCCTGGATCACGGCTGTTCCGCCGGTGCGGAGGACCCTGTACATCTCGGAGAGCGCGCTGCCCGGATGCACGAAGTTCTTGAAAGCGGCCTGGCAGACGATCAGGTCGAACGATTCGGCTTCGAACGGCATGACCGCCGCGTCACCCTGGTGGAAGTCGGCACTGACTCCCGCTTCCTGGGCGTTCTGGCTTGCGATCTTTACGAAGGTATGGCTGATGTCCAGCCCCGTCACGTCGAACCGTCCGAGCCTCGCCAGCTCGATTGCCAGGTAACCGGGACCAAACGCCACCTCCAGCACCCTGGCGCCCGCCGGCAGGCCCACGGTGAGCCGCTCCGCCTCCTTGCGGTACGCCTCGATCTGGCTCCCGGTGCCGCGAATCCGCGCGTACCACCTCGCCACGACCCCTTCCATCTCCGGGCCTTTGAACCGCCACCGCGCAACTGCTGTCGCCTGCATTTCTGCTCCTTTACGGAATGGCCCTAACGACGTTAGGGGCTGAGGCGGCCATGGTACCCCTAACGGTGTTAGGATTGCAAGCGTGAGCGAAAGAGAGGCCCGCGGGTCGACCGGCCTGAGCCGGGCGAGGCTGGTCTCGGAAGCGCTGGGACTAGTTCAGGAGGAGGGCCTGGAGGCGCTCTCGATGCGGGGGCTTGCGGACCGGCTGAATGTCAAGGCAGCATCGCTCTACTGGCACGTCCGCGATCGCCGCGAGCTCCTGGAGCTGCTTGCCGAGGCGATCCTGGACCGCGTCGCCGCCCCTCGCGCGAAGGAATGGCGAGAAGCCGTCCTGAGCATCGCGGCCGCCCTGCAGGGCGCGGTTGCCTCGCAGCAGGACGCCGGCCGCATCCTCCTCGAGATCCCCGAAGCGATCAAGAAGAGCGACACCTTCGGGCGCCTGAAGCGCCGGCTGGAGAGCGCCGGCCTTCAACCGGGAGAGGCCGAAGAGGTCGCCCTCATGCTGATGGTGCACGTGATCAGCCACCAGAGCGGCCGTGACGAACCGGCGATGCCGGAGGTTGGGGCCACCGCATCGGTCGCGGTCGACTACGGCTCGCGCGGCGTCGTGCTGCGACATGGATCGGACATGGACACATTGATCAGGGTGCCTCACGATCCAGCGGCAGCCTCTCCGGCGGTGGTTCGCGGCGAGACCGTGAAGGTGCGGCGTCCCCGCGGCGTCGGGCACGGGGAGATCGAATTGAACCCGCGCCATCCGTGGCGGTTTCAGATCCAGGGACCTACCTGGAACACCGTGATCGATGCCGGCGGGCTCGATGTGCGAGAGATCAAGCTCGACAGCGGCGCCGCGAAGGTCGAGTGCTTTCTACCGAGACCTCGAGGCGTGGTGCCGATCATCGTGTCCGGCGGCGTTGTGGGAGTGACTCTGCACCGGCCGGCCGGCGTCGCGGTCAAGGCCGACATAAGTGCAGGCGCGGTCGGGATCAAGCTCGACGCCTTCTCCGCCGCCGTCACCTCGGACCTTCAATGGGAGAGCCCGGGAGCATCGGCTTCGACTGACCGGTATGAGGTGCGCATCAGCGGTGGCGCGGTGCAGGTGAGCCTTGACGACAAGGCAACTCCGACCTCGGCGCCGCGTATGGAAATCGAGCGGCCCGCATCGCGAGAGGCGGCGTCGGCGCTGGACATGCTGCTGGATGGTGTGGAGAAGCGCGTGACATCCCGGCCTTAACAACCGGGGTTCCAAGTCGGTTGCGTCGCTCCTAGCCTGCGAGCAAAACCTTAGGAGGCTCGCATGTTCTTTCTCGCCGCGGAACCTGACATCACGCCGATCACCAATCTGATTACGACCTGGATTCACATCGGCCAGGCGCTGGTCGGTTCGGTTGGTGCGCTCGCGTTTATCTTCGCGTTCATCTGGAAGATCACGGCGGTCGAGTCGAAGTCGGCCCTGGCCGCCAAGCAGTGGATCCAACGCATCGTCGTCGGGACGATCGGCGTCGAGGTCGCAAGCTCGCTGGTGAGCATCCTGA
Source organism: Candidatus Dormiibacterota bacterium (assembly GCA_036833175.1). GTDB lineage: Bacteria > Chloroflexota > Dormibacteria > Dormibacterales > Dormibacteraceae > Palsa-870. Next base: position 19,458 of record DAITQH010000019.1, on the reverse strand, counting down.
CGAATTCCGTACCGGGCTCAACGACGCACTGAGGATCGCGTGGACCTCCAGACCCTCATCGTTCGGGTGACCCAGCTCCTGGATCTGCTGTGGCCTTTCGCGCATCCGAAAGAGGTCGTCGTCGCGCTGTTGAACGACAGCGTCGGCCTGCTGCTCAAAGTGTGGTCTGGCTTCATTCTCAGCACCACCGACTTCGAGACCGGCCGCGACTTCATCACGAATGTGACGATCCAACGTTTCGAACCAAAGGTTCAGTTAGTGGCCGATGCCGCCCTGGTCGTGATGACCATGTGGGCCTGCTACAGGATCATGTGGAGCCACGGGCTGCGCAGTCAGTACACCGCGCGCATCCTGTTTCCGCGGCTGATGATGGGCGTCATCCTGATCAACTTCTCGCTGCCGCTCTTCCAGGTATTGGTCGCCGCCAGCAACGCGATGTGCGCGGCGATTGGAACCTTTGGCACCATTGGCGACCCGTCGAGCTGGTGGTCGACGCTGGCCAAGGACCCGACCCAGGGGGCCTGGGAAATCGTCACCACTGCGGTGCTCGCGATCGGCTTCGACGTATTTGCGATCGCGTACCTGGTTCGCTACGCGATCCTGATTGTGCTGGCCATCACCGCGCCCCTCGCCGGGCTCTTCTTCCTGCTGCCGGAGACGCACCACCTGTCGAAGATGTGGGCTTCGCATTTCACCACGAACCTGTTCATGCAGCCGGCCCAGCTCTTCGTGCTGACGATCGGTTTCGCGCTGGAGCGAGGTGGCGGCACCACAGTCCACCACCTGTTCGCCCTCGCCTCGCTGCTGATCGTCTTCAAGGTGCCGGGCGCCCTGGGCGGCGCCGAGAAGGCTGCGCACAAGCTGCAGTCGAGCGTGGAGAGCGCGTTCCACCACATCGAGCACGCGCTGGTCAAAGCGTGATCGCGTCGCTTCGGATCGTCGCGATGGTCGCGGGGGCGGCGATGGTCTGGGTTGTCGTCGCGGCGCAGCTGCCGAGCCACGAGCGTCTGCCGGTTGGTGGCGTGGTCGTGGGCGCCGTGGTCAGCCAGCCATTCGGCTGCACAACGCTGGAGCTGGAGCCGTTCGATCCGTTCTGTCCGGGACGCCACATCCATACCGGCATCGACCTTGCGGCTCCCGCCGGAACCGAGGTGCGTTCGGCGACCGCCGGCATCGCCCACATAGGCCTGGACTCGAATGGCGCCGGCAACTACGTCATGGTCGACGCCGACGCGCACACGCGCATCTTCTACTGCCACCTCTCCGCTTTTCTTGTGCGATCAGGTGAGTCGGTGAGTGCAGGTCAGTCAATTGGATTGGTTGGAATGTCCGGTCTCGCCACTGGACCGCACGTGCATTTCGAGGTGCAGGTGGATGGAAGCTCCGTCGATCCGGCCAGGTGGCTCGCTTCTTAACAGGCAGGGTAGGCGGGCGCGAAATTTGAACCTACGCTGGCGACAAATTCACGGAGGTGGTTCGATGGTCAACAAGGTGATCCTGATCGGGAATCTCACGGCGGATCCGGAGGTCAAGGCGACTCCGAAGGGCACGTACGTCGCCAACATGCGGCTGGCCACCAACTCGTATTCGGGCAAGGACGAGGCCGGCAACGCCAAGGAGCAGACCGAGTTTCACAGCCTCGTCGCGTTCGGAAAGCTGGCCGAGTTCGCCGGCCAGTACCTGCATAAAGGCCGAGCGGTCTTCGCTGAGGGAAGGCTGCACACAAGCTCGTGGGAGGACACCGCGGGTCAGAAGCGCAAGCGCACCGAGATCTGGCTCGACGAGCTCAAGTTTGTCGGAGGCCGTCCGCAGGAGTCGGCAGCCTAATCAAATTGATAATGGCCGCCGCCTGAAGCTGTCGCCGAACGGTGGGTAGGGCGGCATCCGGCCGTCCTATCCTTAGGTCCTTCCCCGTAATCTTGTAATCGTGGCCCAGGATATTTCTGCATGGTTCGCCGGCAAGGTCCCCGCGAACTGGTTTGGCGGCCCACCCGAGGTGACCAGCGACGGCGACGAGGTCCTCGTCCTGGGCACGTTGCCTGACGTCGAGCTGGCGGCCGGCACGTCGGAGGAAGGTCGAGCGGCGGCTCGATCTGCCCGCATCGATCGTTACCGGGAGGAGACCCGCGAGGAGCGAGTGCGCATCGCCCGCGAGGCGGAGCGCGCATTCCGGCGCAAGGTCGCCTGGGGTGCCAGGTGCGGCGACCAGACCCGGATCTTCACGACCCTGAGCGTGCCCGTGATGACGCGGCTTCGGATGTCGGAGCGCACGATCCTGGACACGCTGGTGGCCGGCGGAGTCGCCAGGAGCAGGAGCGACGCCCTGGCCTGGTGCGTCCGCCTTGTCGGCATGCACCAGGCCGACTGGATCAAGACCATGCGGGACGCCATCGTCAAAGTCGACGAAGCCCGCAGCAAGGGACCGCTCAACTAGCCAACCGAGACTAGCAAGACTGAACCCACGGGCCTCGTTGCTACCCTGTGGGCACTTTGATCGCCGAAGGACGCCGGCGACCGCACGTCGTGATCCTGGGCGCCGGCCCGGCTGGGCTTACCGCCGCCTATGAGCTCTTCAAGCACGACCTTCCGGTCACCATCCTGGAAAAGGATCCCGGGCAGGTCGGTGGCCTGGCGCGGACGGTCGAGCACAAGGGATATCGGTTCGACATCGGCGGCCACCGGTTCTTCTCCAAGAACCAGGAGGTCGAGGACCTGTGGACCGAGATCCTGGGCGACGAGATGCTGACCCGCGGCCGGCTATCGCGCATCTACTACAGGGGCCGTTTCTTCGCTTACCCGATCAAGGCCTTTAACGCGCTCTGGAACCTTGGCCCGCTGGAGGCCGTCCTCTGCGTCGCCAGCTACGCGCGAGCAACACTCCAGCCGGTGAAGAATCCGAAGAGCCTCGAGGACTGGGTGCGCAACCAGTTCGGGTGGCGTCTGTTCAGCATCTTCTTCAAGACCTACACCGAGAAGGTGTGGGGCATCAGCACAAAAGAGCTATCCGCCGACTGGGCCGCGCAGCGCATCAAGAGCCTCGACCTCTGGCTCGTGCTCCGCAGCGCGTTGCTCCCGCGCCGCCAGGCCAAAAATCGCGGAGAGGTCGTGACGACGCTGATTGACAAGTTCCGGTATCCGCGCTTCGGCCCGGGACAGATGTGGGAGCGCGTCGCAGACATCAGCAAGGAGAAGGGATCGCCGGTGCTGTTTGGGCGGTCGATCGAATCGATCAAGCACCAGGGCGGCCTCGTGCGGTCCGTCGTGACGCGCACCGGTGACCGCGCGCTCGAGGAGCACACCGGCTCGGACTTCGTCTCCAGCATTCCCATCCGCGAGCTGATCGGCCGCCTGGATCCGCCACCGCCTGAACCGGTGCGGCGGGCCGCCGAGCATCTCTCCTACCGCGATTTCATCAGCGTCGCACTCATGATCGATCGCGCTGACGTGTTTCCCGATAACTGGATCTACATCCACGACCCGAGCGTGCGCGTCGGCCGCATCCAGAACTTCAAGAACTGGAGCCCGGACATGGTGCCGGACCAAAGCAAGACCTGCCTCGGTCTCGAGTACTTCTGTTTCGAGGGCGACGGATTGTGGACCTCGAGCGATGCCGCTCTCATCGAGCTGGCCACCAAGGAGCTCGCGCACCTCGGCATCTGCTCGCCGGAGATGGTCTTCGACGGGGTGGTCGTGCGCCAGCAGAAGGCCTATCCCGTCTACGACGACGCCTATCAATCAAAGGTGGAAGTGATTCGGGACTACCTGAGCTCGCAGCTGCCGAACCTTCACCTTATCGGCCGCAATGGGATGCACAAGTACAACAACCAGGATCACTCGATGATGACGGCGCTCCTGGTGGCGCGAAACATCGCGACTGGCACTGCGTTCGATCCATGGAAGGTAAATGCGGACGCCGTGTACCACGAGGACATCCGCGCCGGCGAGCGCGATCTGACTGGACGCCAGGTGCCGCAAAAGATCGCGGCCGGCTAGGCTCCGCCCGGGCTAGCGCCTCCGGTCCGTCACGTAGATCGCTTTGCTCGGCCGGGCGAAGTTCGCGCCCACGAAGCTCGCCACCGCGAGGACCGCGAAGAGGATCGCATGCTTGTAGTGCGGGCCCGTGGTCGACGCGAAAAGCTGCAGCACGCCGAGCGCATAGAGGGCCGCAACGATCAGAAACACAACTCCAAGTACTCCCAAGCCGATCGCAGCCGTATTTGATCTCATCACAAGTTGAAATGTAACAAAGCCAGGCTGACGAGCCCGGCAGCGACGCAGTACAGGCCGTAGGGATCGAGGCGACCTGACCGGAAGTAGCGCAGCAGGAATCGGGCGCTTGCATAGGCCGCGACGCCTGACAGGATGGCGGCGACCACATACTCCCCGACAGGCACGCCGCTCGAGAAGAGCTGGGGGAGCTCAACGACCCCGGCGCCCAGGATCACGGGCGTCGCGAGAAGGAACGAGAAGCGCGCCGCCTCTTCGTGACGCAGGCCGGCAAGCAGGCCGCCGCCGATCGTGACGCCGGAGCGCGAGATTCCCGGTAGGAAGGCCAGCGCCTGGCACGCGCCGACGATGGCCGCGGCGCGGAAGCTGATGCGCTCAGCCTGCGCGAACTTCTCCTCTTGCTCGATGCGCGATGAGGCGGCGACCGCGGTGCGGCGTTCGGCGCGGCGTCTCAGCACCTCGAACCCGAACATGAGGAAGCCATTGACGGTCAGAAACCCGGCCGCCTCGTACGGGCTGGCGAACAGGGTCTTGATCCTCGACTCGAGGAACACGCCCAGCACCGCCGCGGGAATCGTTCCGACCAGCAGCAGCATGGCGAGGCGCTCGGTGTCGGTCTGAATCTGCCCGCGAACGGCAGCCACGACGAAGCCGCGCATGATGGCGACCCATTCCTGCCGGTAGAGGACCAGCAAAGCGGTGGCGGTCCCGAGGTGCAGGAGCACGAGGAACGGCAGGAATGACGGATCAGATTGCTTGAAGCTCCAGTGCAGCAGGCTTGGGATGAGCACTGCATGGCCTAGAGATGAAACCGGGAACAGCTCAGTCGCGCCTTGGAGCAGACCCATGAACAACGCTTGAGGCCAAGTCAAGGCTGGGAGCCTCGGCGAGAGATTCGGCGCCAAGGTGGTCCAGATGCTAGGCGCGGCCGAGCACCGGAGCGGGCGCATCGACTCATGCGTAAGCGAGGAGCGGAGGCCGCAACAACGCAGATGGGCCGCATTGGCGCCGAAGATCCGTCGAGGATTCCCGGCCTTGGCTTGCTCACCGGAATATATTGCTGAAGCTGTGCCTCGCCTTGCCGCCTTCATCGACGCCGTCAAGACGCTTGACGAGTCCGTTTCGAGGGCTAAGGCCGCGGAAAAACTCGGCTACGAGTCGGTCTGGGTCACGCAACTCCCCAATGCCCGGGACGCGGCGGTGGTCCTGGCCGCTTACGCCAACGCCACCCAACGCGTGGCCTTTGGCACCGGCATCCTGCCCATCTACACGCGACACCCGACCGCCATGGTGCAGATGGCGGCCACTCTCGACGAGCTGTCAGGCGGCCGCTTCATCCTCGGCATCGGAGTCAGCCACAAGGTCACCGTCGAATCGATGTGGGGCATGCGCCTCGAGAGCCCTGTGGACGCCATGCGCGAGTACCTCGAGATCGTGCGCACGAGCCTTCGCGATGGTGGCTGCTCGTTCGACGGAAAGCATTTCACCGCCCACTGGGCCTATTCGGGTCCGCGCCGCGCAGACATGCCGATCATGATCTCCGCGCTCAACCCACGCATGCTGGAGCTGGCGGGGGAGCGCGCCGACGGCATCGTGCTCTACATGTGCTCGCCGGCATACATTCGCGACCACATAGTCCCGGCAGTAAGCGCGGGCCGGCAAAAAGCCGGCAAGACGATGGAGGGTTTCGACATCGTGGCGGCAGTCCCCGTCTCTCTCACGACGGACCGCGCCGGCGGACATGCCGCGTTCCGGAAGACGGTCGAGCGTTACGCGAACCTTCCTTACTACCGAAAGATGATGGATGCGAGCGGTTACAAAGCACAGCTCGAGGCGGGCGACGTCAGCGAGGAGATGCTCGACGAGCTCGCCGGCATCGGCGATAAGGAGCGGGTTCGCGATGTGGTCCGCCGCTACCGAGAGGCCGGCGTCACCCTACCGGCAGTGGGGCCTTTTGGCGGGCACGAGGGCGCGGCCGGCTTCGAGGCCGCGTTGGAGGCTGTGGCCGGGGCCTAGCCGAGTTTCGCCCGGGCCTCGTCGAGCAAGGCCCGCGCCGTGTCGAACTCGCGGTGAACCGCCGCGTCCTCGACGCGATCCAGCAGGGCGCTAACATCCTCCCAACGCGCCAGGTCGCGCTCGCGCAACGCGGACGAGACCTGCCCGATGGTCTGCGTCGCGAACAAGAGGCCGCCGCCAGGGTTGTCCAGGATCTGGCGCGCGATCTCCAGCTGACCGCGGGCCCAGCCGACGATCGAATCGCCGGGATGGGTGTCGAGCTTCTTGGGTCGGAGGACTTCCATGTGCCCTCTATTCTCGGACAAGCGTGGTCAGCGCTTCTCCCGCGAGACGGTACACCGTCCACTCGGAGTTGGGTCTCGCGCCCAACCGCTCGTAGAAACCGATCGCATCTCGGTTCCAGTCGAGCACCGCCCACTCGAGCCGGCCGCATCCGCGCTCGACAGCCAGCCGCGCCAGCTCCTTGAGCAGCGCGCGCCCGATACCGCCACCCCGATGATCGGGAAGGACGAAAAGGTCCTCGAGGTAGATCCCCGGCTGCGCGAGAAAGGTCGAGAAGTTGTGAAAGAAGAGGGCAAACCCGACCGGCTCACCGTCTTGTTCCGCGATCAAAGTTTCCGCATAACGGCGCGTGCCAAACAGGTTCGTGGCCAGGCGGTCCTCGGTCATCGTGACCTCGTGCTCCAGCTTTTCGAAACGCGCCAGCCGGCGGATCAGCTCGGCGATGATCGGGACGTCAGCTCGCTCGGCCGGCCGGATCGTCAGCGTCATTTGGGCCCGTCGCGAAGCCGGAAGACCAGGCGCATCGCGCCGTGGGTATCCGAGAAGCTCGCGATCTTGTTGTCGACCAGGCCCGCGGCGAGGCCGGCCTCGATGACATCGGTATCGCGGATTTCCGAACGCCCTCCCTTCGGCCGTACGACCCAGATCGCGCCATTCGGCTCGATCCATTTCTTGACGTCGCTGAGGCGTTTCAGGTCGCGCAGGTCTGTGGCGCCCATGAAGACGAGGTCGCTGGGCGTGCGTGGACGCCCACGTTCGATGCTCGAAGTCCGCTCGCGGAGGAGGCGCTCGAACGCGGGGTCATCAAGGTCGACGATCGCCACCTTCGAGCCCGACTTGACGCCGAGCTTGTCGAGCAGCGGTCGGGTCGACACAACGTCTGGGCTCAACTTTGTTCCTCCTTGGCGCTTCCGCCCCGGACGGCGCTGAAGACGATGACCCCGACCAGCCACCCCGCATACGCGCCGGCGATGGCGAGCACGATCGCGGGCACCACGCTGTCGACGCGGCTTGAGAGCAACAGGCCGAACCCGAGCATCCCTCCGAAAACCACAGCGCCCATGACGCCACCCGCGAGGGCGCCGACCAGGACGGCGGGCGTGATCCGGGTCTTCAGACTTCGATCACCTGGAAGTCGGCGACCGCTCCGTCGACGGTGCCGTTGTACAGGTGATTGAACATGAACCGAGTCTTCGGGTGGCGCTTCTTGAGATCCGTCGCCGCCTCCCAGCTCATGTGGCTGAAAACGTCGCCTGGCCCGGTCGCCTCGACGATCGCGACGTCGGCTCCCTCGACGAGGGCATCGAGCGGGGCAGTGGGCTCGGTGTCGCCCGAGTAAGCGAGGATCTTGTCGTTGACCCAGATCCGGTACCCGTTGCTCCCGCTGGTTCCGTGGTCGAGCTTCACCGTCTCATATTTGAACCCTGCGACATTGCCGGATGGCTTGGCCACCTCATACGTCGCGTGGAACTGGGGTCGCATCACCCTTTGCCAGTCAGGTCCCCAGCTGATATCCCACAGCGCCTCGAGCCGCTCCTCGATCCCCTCCGGACCGACGAACGTGATCGGCCGCGGGTCGACGAACACTCGGTACAGCACGAATGGCGGCAGCCCGAGCGTGTGATCGCCGTGGAAATGCGTCAGGAAGACGGCCTCGATCGCGCCCGCGTCGACGCCGACGCGGCTCATGTGCGGTAGGAGTGGCGCGCCGCCGTCGAGAAGCAGGCGGCCATCGACCACGACGGCTCCGTTGTACCGGTCCAGCGAGAAGGCCGCCCCGGTACCGAGGAACGCGAGCTTTAGGCGATGGTCACCGACTGGTTCAGGTAAACGTCCTGAATTGCGTTTAGTAACTCGATTCCCTCCTTCATTGGGCGCTGAAACGACTTGCGTCCGCTGATCAGGCCCATGCCGCCGGCGCGCTTGTTTATGACTGCGGTTCGCACCGCGTCCTTCAAGTCCGTTGCGCCTTTTGATTCACCGCCCGAGTTGATGAGGCCGGCTCGTCCCATGTAGTTGTTGATCACCTGATAACGGCACAGGTCGATGGGATGGTCGGTGGTCAATTTTTCGTAGACGATCGGCGACGTTTTGCCAAAGCCGATGACCTCAAACCCCCGGTTCGTGTCGGGGAGCTTTTGCTTGATGATGTCGGCCTCGATCGTGACGCCGAGGTGGTTGGCCTGACCCGTCAGGTCGGCGGCTGTCTCGTAGTTGACTCCGTCTTTCTTGAAGGCGTTGTTGCGGACGTAACACCACAGCACCGTGGCCATGCCCAGCTGATGGGCCTCGTGGAAGGCGACGGCGATCTCTTGGAGCTGGCGGTCAGACTCCGCCGAACCGAAATAGATCGTGGCGCCCACCGCCACCGCGCCCATCTCCCAGGCCTCCCTGACCGTGCCGAAGAGGATCTGGTCGTAGTGGTTCGGATACGTCATCAGCTCGTTGTGGTTGAGCTTGCAGATGAAAGGGATCCGGTGCGCGTACTTCCGGGCGACCGACCCGAGGACGCCGAAGGTCGACGCCACCGCGTTGCACCCACCTTCCACCGCCAGCTCCACGATCTTGCCGCCGTCGAAGTAGATGGGGTTAGGGGCGAAAGACGCGCCGGCGGTGTGCTCGATCCCCTGGTCGACCGGCAGGATGGAGACGTAGCCGGTGCCCGCCAGGCGGCCGTGGCCGAGGATCGACTGCAGGCTGCCCAGCACCCGGGTCGGGCGGTCGCTGTCCTTCCAGACCCGGTCGACGAAGTCCGGGCCGGGCAGGTGCAGCTGCTCTTTTGGCACCGTGTTGCACTTGTGCTCGAGGAGGTCCTGGGCGTCCCCGCCAAGCAGCTCCTCCAGCTTCCCCAACGAACCCCTGGTGACTGTAGCCATCAATTCCTCGTGTATATGAAATTAGAGCGCCGTACCGGTACGCGCAGGCAGTACCGTCACTCTATAGTGCGCCGATATGACTGAGCGGGCGACCGCCCTCTTGACCGAGCTTGCCGATCGCCTCTCGGACAACGTGGCCGAGAGTGGCCTCGTGGCGGCGGAATCCGTCCGGGCGATCGAGCCCGAGCTGCTGAAGACCCACAAGGATGGCACCGTCGACGAGCTCGTCAAGACCTCGGTTGCCTTCCTGGAGATCCTGTACCGCTCCCTTCGCCCGGACTCCCGGGTGCCCTGGCACGAGTACTACACGGTCGCCCGCGAAGCGTCCAGGCGGTATGCCGAGAAAGGCGTCCCGCTCGAGTCGCTGATGGAGGGCCTGGCGGTGTTCCGGAGATCGGTCATCGCCCGGGTCACCGAGGAGCTGGGCGGCAGCGAATACGCGGACGAGGTGCTCCTGCTCGCCCAGAGCCGCCTGGGGGACGTGATCGAGCACCTGAACTCGAACTTCATCCGGGGCTATCTCGACTACACCGAGACCCGCCATCGCGCCCGCCAGACCGAGCTCCACGGGCTGTACCACATCGCCAGCGCCCTGGGGCGGTCCCTGGACATCACGGAGATCGCCGAGGTGGGCTTGCGCGAGACGCTCAAGGTGCTCGGCCTGCAGGCGGGCGCGGTCTGGGTGCGCGACGGCGCCCGGCTCAAGCTCGCCAAGACGATCGGCCTGCAGCCAGGCGAGGAGGAGGAGTTCTCCGAGTCGGGTCGCTCAGGCCTCGTCAAGGTGGTGGAGGTTTCCTCCGGGCCGGCCGAGTCCCGGGTTGACCGGATCGCGGGCGAGTGGAGCGCCATCCGGGCCGAGCTGCGCACGAAGGGCGTGCTGCTGGGGGCCATGACCGTGGCGACGAGGCTGCCGCGGACCTTTGAGTCGAGCGACCTCGAGTTCGTGGCCGCGGTGGCGGACCAGATCGCAGTCGCGCTCGACCGCGCGAGGCAGCACACGCGCGAGGCCCGCACGGACTACCTCACGGGGCTGGCCAACCGGCCCGAGTTCGAGCGGGCGATCGACCGCGCGGTCGCGGGGGCCTCCCGGCACGGGCGGCGTCTCGCGCTGATGATGCTCGACCTGGACAACCTGAAAGAGATCAACGACACCCTCGGTCACCACGTCGGCGACGAGGCGATCCGCATGCTTGCCCAGGAGCTGCAGCGGGCGGTTCGCGCGTCCGACACCTGTGGCCGGCTCGGTGGCGACGAGTTCGGAGTCGCGATGCCGGAGGCCGACGAGCGGGACGCGCGCGAGGTGGGAGTCCGGGTGCGCCAGTCGCTCGACGACCTGAACCGTTCGCAAAAGGTGCCGGTGCCGGTCGAGTTCAGCATCGGGATCACCGCCTGGAGGTCGGGCATGGACTGGCAGGCGATGTACCAGATGGCAGACAAGGCGCTTTACGTGGAGAAGCGCAAGCGCCAGGCGGGTCGCAGGAAGCTGGGCGAGGCCAGGGTATAGATATGAGCGGAAACCGCGGGTTTCCGCTGCGCGCCAAGCGGCGAGCAGGATGGGACCTACTGAATTCATCGGCAGGTTGGCTGCGCCAACGTGCCTGCTCACTTTCCCTTTAAGGATTGGATTTCTTGATTAGGTCCTCCATGCGACACACGGAGGCTTTTAGGGTCGCGGAGTCGCAGCCGGGATGAACCCGGCTGCCAGGGCCATGAATGACGAAGGTGCTTCCAACCCGGTGCCCTCGGGCAGGATCCTCGACGCCGCGTTCTTCGACCGCGAGACCGTGGCTGTGGCGCGCGACCTGCTCGGCAAGGTGCTGGTCCGGGAGGTAAACGGCCAGCGGATGTGGGGTCGCCTCGTCGAGGTCGAGGCTTACATGGGGCCAGAGGACCTCGCCTCGCATTCCTCAGGTGGGCGGCGCAGCCCTCGCAACGAGGTGATGTACGGGCCGCCGGGCCACGCCTACGTGTACTTCACCTACGGGATGCATCACTGCTTGAACTTCGTCACGCGGCCCGTGGGCGTGCCGCACGCCGTGCTGGTGAGGGCGCTCGAGCCCGGGCCTGGGGTCGGGCGGTGCGGAGGGCCAGGGCTTGTCTGTCGCGCGCTGGACATCGACCGCCGGCTCAACGGCGTTCCACTCGTGCCGCCGCAGCTCTACGTCGTTGACGACGGTGCACCGAAGCGCCGTGTCCTGGCGACGCCGCGCATCGGGATCTACAACTCAGGCGATTGGCAGGAACGCCCCTTGCGATTCTGCTGGGACTCGCCCCATCTGTCGCGGTCGGTCCCGAAGACTCGCTCTTAGGGCCAGCGAGGCTTCGCCGGCTCCGGGCGGTCGAGCTTCTTCCAGTCCTCGCGCACCGGCGCGAAGACGTCCACCACGGTGGCCCCGTCCGGTCCGGCGACAGCGTCGTGCGGCACGTGCGATGGGATGGAGTACGTGTCGCCGGGGCCCAGCTCTCGCTCTGAGGTGCCAATCCTCATCACGATGCTGCCTGCAATCACGAAGCCCAGCTGCTCGTTGTCGTGGTGGTGCGCCGGCGAGACCGCGTTGGGCTCGAGCTCCACGACGGCCAGGGACAACCGCTCGCCTTCGACTGCGCGAGCCATGACGCCCTCGACCAGCATGTGAGGACGGATGTTGCGGAGCGATTCGAAAGTCTTCGTCTGCTCGGAGTTCTTCATTCGACTTCGCGGTCGATGATCGTGGCGGTGCCGATCCCGCCGCCGCAGCACATCGTCTCCAGCCCATAGCGCAGGTCTCGACGCTCGAGCTCGTAGAGCAGGCGGGTCATGAGAATCGCGCCTGACGCGCCCAGCGGATGGCCGACTGCGATGGCGCCGCCGTTGACGTTGGTCTTGTCCATGTCGGCGCCGGTCTCCTTCTGCCACGCGAGAACCACCGAGGCAAAGGCCTCGTTGACCTCGAACAGGTCGATGCTCTTGAGGTCGAGCCCGGCACGCTTGAGCACCGCGGCCGTGCCCGGGATCGGGCCCTCGAGCATCAAGACGGGATCCGTCCCGACCACCGCCTGTGCCCTGATGCGCGCGCGTGGCTTGAGTCCGAGCTCCTTTGCCTTCTCGAGCGACATGAGGAGCACGGCGGCCGCGCCATCAGAGATCTGGCTCGAGTTACCCGCGGTGATCGAGTGCTCCGGGTTGAACGCGGGCTGCAGCGCGGCGGTCGCCTCGTAGCTCGCGGTGGCACGGATTCCCTCGTCGCGGCTGAACATCTCGTGGTGCCCGTTGCCGTTTAGCGACACCTCGACCTCGAGCAGCTGTGACTTGAATCGACCTTGCTCCGTTGCCTCGTGCGCGAGATGGTGGCTGCGCACACCGAACTCGTCCATCTGGCGGCGCGACACTCCGTACTTGCGTGCGATGAGCTCGGCGGAGATGCCTTGCGGCACGAGGTCGTAGAGCTCCATGAGCTCTGGCGGAAATGGCGTGCCGGGTGAGACGGCATTCGAGCCCATCGGCACGCGTGACATCGACTCGACGCCGCCGGCGATCGTGATGTCGCAAACACCTGACTGGATGAGATTGGCAGCGAAATGGATCGCCTGCTGGCTGGAGCCGCACTGCCGGTCAACAGTCGTTGCGGGAGTTGTGAAGGGGAAGCCAGCGGTGAGCCACGCGTTGCGGCCGACGTTCAAGCTTTGCTCGCCGGCTTGCGTCACGCAACCGAACACGACGTCGTCGACCTGGTCAGGTTCGATGCCCGCGCGCCGCACGAGCTCCTTGAGCACGAGCGAGCCCAGGACGACAGGGTGAATCTCCTTGAGCTTTCCGTTTCGCCGAGCGATTGGTGTGCGGACTGCCTCGACGATTACGGCTTCGCGCATGTCAGGTCTCCTTTGCGATGGCGTTGCGAATCATTCTAGGATCCGCCTCTAATGGGTCGTCGCATGCACTGTCAAGCCCACAAAGATTTGCCTGGCAGCCGGAAAAATTTTTGCGTTGACGTGGCCATAACCGCCTGTTAACTTTCGCGACGCCCCAAGCGGCTGAGTACGGTAAACCTGAGGATACCGAACGTCGAGTAGGTGGAAGGTCCGGGGCAACCCGGGATGGAAACCGAAAAACGCATAGGGTACTTCAGGGTAAACAGGAAGGTCGCTTGGGTCATTTGTTTTCCACAGCCCCTCCACACCCCCGTTTCAATTCAAAAAGCCCTTCTGCGACGCTTCGGTGCAAGCTTTCTCCACAGCGTCGGCGTCGAATTCAACACCCCTCTCGAGCAGCCTTTTCGCGCCCTCTGAAAGGCGGCTGACAGGCTCCGGGTCCTCGTACCGCAACCACCTGTACGCCATTGGTGGAGACCACGCCCGCCCCAACCCCTCCGACTCACTTAAGGCGCGGTGGCCCTCGACCACGATTTGCTCGACCTTTTCGAGCAGCCCGCTTTCGGCCAGGTCCTGGAACTCCTGGCGTTCCATCCAGGCGAGCAGCTGCTGCAGCCGGGCCCCAGCGTCTACTTCCCCTCAGTCTCCGAAGCGGCGCTCGGGCTGGCGCCGGCGGACACCGGAATGTCGTACACGCTCGAGCGAAGTGTGCAGATGAAAGGAAGGTTGCGATACAGCTCGCGGTAGTCGAGCCCGTAGCCGACGACGTAGTCGTTGGGGATCTGAAAGCCGACGTAGCGGACCGGCACGTTGGCGAGCCGGCGCAGAGGCCGGTCGAGCAGGGTCACCACCTCGACCGATGCCGGACCGCGGGAGCGAAGCTCCGAGAACACGTAGTCGAGGGTGAGGCCGGTGTTGACGATGTCTTCCACCAGCAGGACGTGGCGGCCGGCGATCGGATAGTCGATGTCTCTTGCAATGCGGACTCGGTCGTGTGGCTGCGCGCCGGCGTAGCGGCGCAAGTCGATGTAGTCGAGCACGAACGGCACCTTGATTCCACGCGCGAGGTCCGCGAGGAAGAAGGTGACGCCCTTGAGCATGCCCACGACGACGAGCGACTGGCCGCGATAGTCGCGCGAGATCTTGCGCGCGAGGGCTTTGACCCGAGTCTCGAGCTCGACGGGCGAGATGAGAATCGCGCCGATTTCGTTCTTGCGAAGGTTCTGCACCTCGACCGCGGCGCCATAGCCCGCCTTCGCGAGAAGCTGCTGGTAATCCTTTCGATACAGCAGGCGCACGTTGAGCTCGGGGTAAAGCTCTCGAAGCAGTCGGACCTTGCGATTCTTCGGCGTGACCAGGGATTGCTTCATGGTCGTGAGCTCGACGTACATGTCGTGCTCGGGAAGATAGAAGTCGGGCGTGAACATCTCCGACACTCGCGTTCCTTCCCACGCGATCGGGAATGACATCGGCTCGTACACCCAGCGAATCCGGTAGTAATCGAGGAAGCGCGCGAACTCTTGCTCGGATGGGTGCGCGAACTCGACGCGTGCGTGTGCCGGGCCTGTGCGTCTGACCAGGCGCGAGCGCTGCCTGACGGGGCGGCGCCAACTTTGCGGGACGGATTGCGGGACGATCGACGCCAATGAGCCGATGCGGATTGTACTCTCCGAGTTGAGGATTGCCGATGAGCACGCCCGCGCAGAAGATGGTAGCTGAGCAGCTGTTGCCCCATGGCGTCACCGACGAACGGGTGCTGCAAGTGATGTCCGAGATACCGCGCGAGGAGTTCATCTCGCCGCGACTTCGCCGTCACGCTTACGACGATCGCGCGCTTGGGATCGAGTGCGGTCAGACGATCTCGCAACCACTGGTGGTCGCTTTGATGACGCAGGCCCTTGCTCCCAAGCCAAATGACATCGCGCTCGAGGTCGGCGCCGGTTCGGGCTACCAGGCGGCGGTGTTGAGCCGGCTGTGCCACAAGGTCATCACCCTCGAGCGCGAACCCGCGCTCGCGGAGCATGCCGCGGCGACGCTGAACCGCCTCGGGTTCAGCAACGTCGAGGTTGCGGTCGCCGACGGAAGCCTTGGCTGGCCGTCTGAAGCGCCGTACAACGTCATCCTTGTCGCCGCCGCCGCGCAGGGGGTGCCGCCGGCGCTCGTCGAGCAGCTCGCGGAAGGAGGCCGGATGGTGATCCCGGTGGCCATGTCTCGGGACGAACCTCAGGACCTCCGCTTATACGAGAGGCACCGTGGCGACGTGACCTACCGCTCGCTCTTCCCGGTCCTGTTTGTTCCGCTGCGTACGGGCTAGGGCGTCGGGCTGGCGGACGCGCGCGGCGACGGCGACGGCGTGGTTGCTGTGGGGACCGTCCCCGTCAGCTGCTGGAGCTGCTGGAGCAGCTGGCCGACCGTCGCCATCTCGGTGGCGAAGGTGGTCAGGTCGCCCGCCTTGAGGGCGGCATACGCGGCCGCGTAATGCTGGTTGGCCTGGGTCACCAGGGATTCGATCTGGGCGACCTGGGCAACGGTGAGCGTTGTCGGAGGCGTGGTGGTAGTCGGGGGAGCGACGGTTGACGTGCCCACCAGTTGGTCGATCGCCTGCTGGAGAGTGTCCGCATACGCGACGTTCACCGAGTCCGCCAGGATCACCTTCTTGAGCTCGGGAAGTCCCGAGGCGGACGTGGCCTGGAGGTAGATCGGCTCGAAATAAAGGAACGAGTTCCCGATCGGCACGACCAGCAGGTTGCCCTGGACAACCGATGATCCAGCCTGGTGGAAGAGGGTGAAGTCGCGCGAGATGGCCGGGTTTTGATTGATGCGGTTGGCGACCTGCTGCGGCCCGAAGATGACCTTGTCCTTGGGCAGCACGTACGAGACGTACTGGCCGTAGTTCGCCCCATCATTTCGTGCCGCCATCCAGGAAACCATGTTGTTCTTGCCTCGAGGCGTGAAGGGCATGATCAGGAGGAACTCCGGGTTCTGCTCACCTGGGAGGCGGAAGAGCACGTAGTACGGCTGGACCGGGGTCGCGGCGGCGCCGGGCGCTGTTTGGGCGGTAGGGATGTCCCAGACGTCCTCGCGAGAGAAGAAGACCTTCGGGTCAGTGATGTGATACGTGGCGTAGATCTGGACCTGCGTGTCGAAGAGGTCGACCGGCACGCGTAGGTGGGCTCGGAGCCCGGCCGGCATTGAGTCGATGGGCTTGAACATTGATGGGAACGTGGCCTGGTAGGCCTTGATCAGCGGGTCCTTGGGGTCGATCACGTAGAAGTCGGTGGTGCCTTCGTAGGCATCGATCACCACCTTCACCGAGTTGCGCACATAGTTGATGTCGAGCGGATTGGCGCCGTTCGCCTGGAAGGTGACGGTCTGCGAGTACGGATAGGTCGACGCCGTCGTGTACGCGTCGAGGATCCAGTAGACCTTGCCGTCTACGACGACGACGTACGGGTCGCCGTCAAAGTTCAGGAACGGTGCGAGCTCCGAGGCCCGCTGGGTGATGTTGCGCCGGTACAGCATCTGCGACTGGCTGTTGACCTGGCTCGATACCAGCAGGTTGAAGTCGCCGAGCTTCAGCGACCAGAGGGCTTTGTTGAGCTCCGTCATCTGCACGCCGTGGGTGCCGGTGTAGGAGGTGAACACGTCCTGGCTGCCCTGCGGGTAGTCGAACTCGCGCGTGTTCGAATGCGCGATCGCGTAGTCGTTGGTTATTTCGCCGAAGTAGATCGCGGGCTGCGTGACCTTCAAGGGTCCGGTGGGCGGAAGGTCGCCGACCACGTAGTCGGGTAGACCCTCGCCGACGACCGCGTTCACCGGGCTTGCAGCCAGGCCGTAGCCGTGCGTGTAGACGAGGTGCTGGTTCACCCACTGCTGTGCGGACGGTGGAAGATTGGTGAAGTCAAACTCCCGGGCGCTGATCTCGAGCTGCTGGTACTGCCCGCCGATCGTGTAGCGGTCGATGTCGATGTCGTTGAAGGTGTAGTAGGTGCGGATCGTCTGCAGCTGGTCGTAGGTCGTCTTGAGCGGTGCGTAGTCCCAAAGTCGAAGGTTGTTCACCGTCACCTGGTCGCTCTGCACCTCTTGCAGCGTCAGAGGCTGGTCGCCGGTGAAGTTGCTCACGGTCACGTTGGAGAGCCCGTATGCGGCGCGCGTGCCGGCGATCTCGCGTTGGATGTACGGAAGCTCGTACGACTGCGCGCTCGGCGTGACGAAAAAGCTCTGGACTATCCCGGGATAGACCTGGCCGATCACCAGCATCAGGACGAAGATGCCGGCCGCGGCGATCGGCAACCAGAGCCGTCTCAGCCACGCGTTCACGATCAGCGCGCCGGCGAGCACGACGCCCGCCCCGGCCTGGAACGAGTAGAGCGGAAGTCGCGCGTTCACGTCGGTGTAGGCCGCGCCCCACACGACCGAGCTGTTGTGCGCGTACATCAGGTCGTACCGGCCCAACCAGGACCAGGCGGCGAGGCTTACGGCGAACACGCCGAGCAGGATCGAGAGGTGGGCGATGGCGCGCGGGTTGAGGTTGAGGTCGAACGTGTCCCCTCGCCACGCATAGAGGCCGCCGCTGAGCAGAGCGGCCATAAAGGCGAGGCCAAGCATCCAGTTGACGATCGAGTGCAGGAAGGGAAGCGTCAACAGGTAGAAGGACACGTCCTGGCCGAGCACCGGGTCGGTGATGCCGGTGTTCGTGGCGTGCTGGAAGAGCGCCAGCGTCTGCCACTGCGTACCCGCGCCTCCCGAGAGGATCAGCGCGATGAGGGCGGCGCCGACCAGGCCGATGACGCCGACCGCGCTGCGGATGGACGAGCGGCTGATCCCCACCGCCCGCAGGCCGGGGCCGGAGCGGATTCGCAGCGCGACGATGACGTTGGCGGCCAGGTAGACGAACGCGATGGCGAGGCTCCCGACGAAGAGCGCGGTCTGCAGCGTGAGTCGCGTGGTGAAGACGTCGCGGAAGCCGAGCGCGTCGTACCACTGGAGCTCTGTGAAGAAGTAGATGACCGGGCTGGCCAGGACGAAGATGACAAAGGCGAGGCCGAAGAGAGCTGCCCCAAACCAGAATCGCCGCGGGGGACGGGGGATCCGGATCTCCCTTGCGCCCTCGAAAGGGCCGCCCCGCTCGAACGGATCGAAGGGCCTGAACGGCCGGCTCATGTGGTGGGAAGCTTACGCAGTTCCCAGGGCAACATTGTCAGCGCTGAAATCCGTATCGGGGTTCAGCGGTGGGTTGGCCAGGTGCCAGCGGACCGTCGTTTCCAATGACTCGGTCGGATCCGTGGTCGTCCAGCCCAGCATCGCGCATGCTTTCTGCGCGCTGCATGCGATGTGCTGCGTCATCGTGCCGGTCGGCTTGAGGTCCTCGGGGAGCAGCTCGTCGGGCACGCGTACGAGCTCCGCGGTGGAGCCCGCGGAATCCAGGATCATTCGCGACCACATGCGCATCGAGTAGGTCCGGTCCTCGCACAGGTTGAAGACGTGCCCCACCGCGGCGGGAGCGTTCAAAGCGAGGTGGACACCGCGCGCGATGTCTTTGACGTAACCGCGACAGGCGAGCCATGACCCAGACCCGAATGGGATGCGATCGCGGCCTGCGCGCAGGCGCCGCAGGATGAACTCTTCGCGGAGCTGATAGTCGTGCGGGCCGTAGACCATGGGCAGCCGCACCGACGTTGCGCCTCGCGCCAGGTACACGTCCTCGACATCGAGCTTGTCGTAGTCGTCCAGGCCGGGAGCCTTGCCGCGGTAGGGGTAGCGGGTTGGGCGCACCGGCGAGTTCTCGTCGAGCGGGACCGGGTCCGTCTCGCGGTCATCGTTCAGCGCGCCGAAGGCGCGGTACACGTCGATGCTCGAGATGACGACCAGGCGAAGGTCGCCGGGCAGGGCTTCGAGGACTGCCTCCGAATCCGCCCGTGTCAGAGCGCGGCAGTCGACGGCGGCGTCAGGCTTGAACGCCGCGAGCTCTTCGCGGTGCTGGGCCAGCGCCATCCGCTCGGTGTGGAGGTGCTGGACCGGAGGCATGTCATCCGGCTCCAGCTCGCCGCGATGGACGACCAGGACGTCATGGCCGGCGCCGGCGAGCTCCTCGACGATGGCGCGCCCGATAAACCGCGTTCCGCCGAAAACGATGACTCTCAAAGCTATTCGTTACCCAGCGTTGCGCTGTAGGCCGGATTCATTCCGGCCGTCACTCATGCCCCCT
>DAITQH010000018.1:0-30658 GCA_036833175.1 Candidatus Dormiibacterota bacterium | reverse complement strand
GCAAGAACACGCTCGCCGTTCTCATCGCGTCCGCGTCGGACATCGACGATCTCATCCCCACTCTCGTCGCGTACCAGATCGAATGGAACAAGCTCCACCGCGCTCTGCAAGATGTCGAGCTGTCGGAAGACCAGGCCCGCCAGGCAGCCGGCGCCACAGAGGACGACTGGCGGCGGCTGCACGACGCGTGGAGCGATTCTTTCGATTCCAACCTGGCCGCCATCAAGCGCGAGGACTGCAGGATCGTCCTGCGGCTCATCGGCGGAAGCCATATCGGCTACGCGCGAAACGCGAGCCGGTGGTGGTTGCCCATCGCGGAGGCCATGGGCGAGATGGGCGCCCGCGACGCCCCCATCTACTTCGTCTCTTCCAACTCGCACAGCCTCGTCAACGTCCTGACCGGAGCTGCGCGCGAGTTCGAGAGTGACATCGTGGACTGGGTTCGCGACCACCATCCGGAGTTGGATGAGGAACGCCGGAAGCTCGAGGCGGGCCACATCCGCGCGTCGCGGCACAACTGGCTTTACTACGGTGCGCGCCAGGTCTTCGACCAGCATCCCGACCGGGAGCGCCTGCGCCGCCAGCGCGCCGAGATGGAAGCCGCGAACGGCGTCCGGCACATCGCCGCCAAGGGCACCGGCGTCGACTCGGCGGCCCAGGTGTTCATGCTTTCCAAGCTCGACCCCGGGGCAATCGACCCGCGCGTGGGTGCGGTGGACGCGGCGAAACTGCGGGCGTCGGATGCCTGCATCCTCAACGTCGACTATCCGCTTGGCGAAGCCGCGTATCACATCCTCAGACAGGTCGCCGAACAGGCTTCCTGGATGAGGGGCCTCTACGTGCTGGGAAAGGCGGCGACGTTGAATGCGGACGTGGGCGACGTGATGATCCCGAACGTCGTCCACAACGAGCACTCGGGCAACACCTACTGGCTCGCCAACTGCTTCACAGCCGCCGACGTTCAGCCGAACCTCGTCTATGGCTCTGCGCTCGACAACCAGAGGGCGGTCACAGTGCGCGGAACGTTCCTGCAAAACCGCGACTACCTCGACTTCTACTACCACGGCCGCTACACGGTGGTTGAGATGGAGGCCGGACCCTACCTCGATGCGTGCTACGAGATCGTCCAGCCGGACCGGTACCCGCTGGACGAGAGCGTCAACATGGCCCAGGTGAACTTCGACCTCGGGATCGTCCACTACGCGTCTGACACGCCGTACACGCAGGCGCGCACGCTCGGCGCGCGGGGCCTCAGCTACCGGGGAATGGATTCGACCTACGCGTCGGCTATCGCGGTCGCGCGGAGGATCCTGCAGCGCGAGGAGGTACTGGTGCCCGAGGCTCCGCCTCACTGACGTATAAACGATGCTCGTGCGGGTGGTTGTGGTCGCCCGCGCCGTGGTGAATCTCGCCGCATGGATGGCAGCTTTCAACCTGGATCGTCGTATGGCCGATGGCGAACTTCCCGCAAAGCCGGCTCTCGAGGTCTCGGACGACGTGCTCAGCGTCTCCGAGCAGACAATCACCAACCACCACATGGCAGCTCAATGCCACTTCGTCCGATGAAAGCGCCCACACGTGCAGGTCATGCATGCTGGTAACAAGCTCGGTACCGGTGATCTCGGCGGCGACGGCTGCGAGGTCGATCTCAGCCGGCGTGCCCTCCATCAGCAGGTTGACGGTCTCGCGCACGATCCGCCAAGCGCCGAAAGCGATAAGGACGGCGATGCCCAGCGACAGCAGAGGGTCGATATAGAGCCAGCCGGTGAGCAGGATCACGACCCCGGCGACCACCACGCCCACCGAGGCTCCGATATCGCCGGCGACATGAAGCATCGCGGCCCGTAAATTCAGGCTGTGCGACTGCCCGCGCAGGCCCAACGCCACGAACGTATTGATGGCGATGCCGACCAGTGCCGCGACGATGACGACGCCGCCCTGGACTGGCTCCGGGTGGGCAAGCCTTCGGACAGCCTCGTAGGCAATCGCCAGGACGATCACGATCAAGGTGACCGAGTTGACGAGGGCCGCCAGGATGCTCACGCGGTGGTAGCCGTAGCTGCGTCGAGCGTCGGCAGGACGGCCGGACTGGGAGACCGCAAACCAGGCCAGGCCCAGGGCGAAGACGTCGGTGAGCACGTGGCCGGCGTCAGAGAGCAGGGCCAAGGAGTGAGACACCAGGCCGCCCACGAGCTCGACCGCCAGCACAACACAGGTGAGCGCCAGCGCGAGCTTTAGCGCCGATCCGCGCGATCTCATCTGTTCCATGAGCTCACCATACCCATCGCGCTTAACGCTCTATCGCCACCAATCATTGCCCCGTTCCAGGTAAGCCAGGAGCATCCCCTGACGGAGGCCTTGGTGGCTGATTTGAAGCACGGCGAGCCCGTACCAGTCCAGGAGCAGAAGCAGGGCCTCCACCCCGGCGCGCATGGCCTTGATCCGGCTGGGCGGCAGCTTCACAGCTTGCGCGACCTCGGCCGCCCTCGCCCTGTCCAGGCGCCCTTCGCAGGTGAGCAGGTCGGCGGTCGTGAGGACGGGCGGCGGGTTCCTGTGCGTGAGCACCAGGGGCAGGTTTGAAGCCGTTCCGCCGGTGGCGACCAGCCGCTCGACGTCGCCATCCGGAGCCTGGATCAGCTCGCGCAGGGCCGCCTTCCGTAGGCGCGCGCGTTCGTCGGGTTTGGGCGGGTCGGAGAGATAGGTGGACGCGAGGATTCCCGAGCCGATGGGCAGCGTCGCCCACCGGAGCATCTCGCGACTTCGCCCGATCACGACCTCGGTGGACCCGCCACCGAGGTCCACCATCGCCCACTCGCGCCGGACCGCATAGCGGCTTGCCACGCCAAGAAAGCTGAGCTCCGCTTCCCTCTCGGCCGGGATGATGCGCACCGGAACGCCGATCGCCTGTCGGGCCTCGGCCACGAACGCGTCCCTATCAGCCGCTTTTCGAACGGCTTGCGTGGCGCCGGCGATGAGGATCTCGAATCGATGGGTGCGCGCCTGCTCGACCACGGATCGCAGCGCCCGGATCACGACCCTGGAGCGCGTGCCGACCGCCCCGGTGCGGGACACGTGAGGCCCGAGCTCGACCTCCTCGACGTAGTGGGCGACCTCCTCGAGCTTTCCTCGCACGACGTCGGCCACCAGCGAGTGCACCGTGTTGCTGCCGATGTCCACCGAGGCGAGCCGCATCAACCGGTCACTCTAGAATCTGGCCGTGGGAAAGAGGAAGGGAACTCGCATCGAAAAGGACTCCATGGGCGAGATGGAGGTCCCGGCCGACGCGCTCTACGGCGCCTCCACCCAGCGCGCCGTCCTCAACTTTCCAATCTCGGGCCAGCCCTTGCCTCGGCGCTTCATCCGCGCCCTGGGCATGGTCAAGAGGGCGGCCGCCCAGACCAACCTCGAGCTCGGGCTGCTCGCGCGGCGGCGGGCACGCGCGATCGCAGCGGCGGCACAGCAGGTGATCGACGGCGAGCTTGACCAGCATTTTCCAATCGATGTCTACCAGACCGGTTCAGGCACGTCGACCAACACGAATGCGAACGAGGTCATCGCAACAAGGGCGACCGAGATCCTGGGCGGCGAGAGGGGCTCGCGCCTGGTCCATCCCAACGATCACGTGAACCTCGGGCAGTCCTCCAACGACGTCATCCCGACCGCGATCCAGCTCGCGTCCGCGATGGCAATCCAGGACGAGCTCATCCCTTCGCTGGAGCGTCTGCACAATGCGCTCGAGGCCAAGAGCAAGGAATTCTGGCCCGTTATCAAGACCGGACGCACGCACCTGCAGGATGCGACACCGATCCGGCTCGGCCAGGAGTTCAAGGGGTACGCCGGCCAGATCGAGGAATCGATCCGGCGCGCGAAGGCCGCCGTCGACGAGCTCGCGAGGATTCCACTGGGCGGCACCGCGGTCGGAACAGGCATCAACACGCATCCGCAGTTCGCTCGGATCGCTGCCGCCAGGCTCGCCAAGGCCACGGGCATCGCGGTCCGCGAGACACCGAATCACTTCCACGCGCAGGCCACGCTGGATGCGCTGGTAGCGGCGCACGGCGGACTGCGCACCATCGCGACCAGCCTCTGGAAGATCGGGTCCGACGTGCGACTCATGGGCACCGGCCCCATCGCCGGCCTGGGCGAGCTTCGTCTCCCTGAGACTCAACCCGGCTCGAGCATCATGCCGGGCAAGGTCAACCCGGTGATCGTCGAATCGCTTTTGATGGTGATCGCCCGGGTCTATGGAAACGACCTGACGGTTGCGATCAGCGGGCAGTCAGGAAGCTTCTTCGAGCTGAACGTGATGATGCCCGTGGCCGCCGTCACGATGCTCGAGTCGATCACGCTCCTGGCAACGTCGGTGCGCAACTTCTCGGAGCGCTGCATCGAAGGCCTTCAAGCCACCGACCGCGGTCCCGAGCTGGTCGAGCGCAGCCCGATGCTGGCGACCGCCCTCACTCCAAGCATCGGATACGACGAGTCCGCGAAGATCGCCAAGGAGTCGATCCGCACAGGCAAGAGCATCCGGCAGCTCGCTCGTGCGAAGGGCATCAGCGAGGCGGCATTGAACAAGGTACTTGACCTTGGAAAAATGACCAAACCCGGTTTGGAAGGGCCCGGCGGAGGCTGATGAAGATATGAGGGAAAACCCAGATGGTTTTCCCTGCGCGCTAAGCGGCGATGAGGATGGGACTTACTGATTGCATCGCCAGGCGCTTCGCGCGTGGCTGCTCCCATTCCGGTATAGGGATGGGACTTATTTCAGAGTCTGAAGCATGGCAGTGCGAGGCGACTCGAGGACAAAGTTGCAACCGGGCAAAGCCCGGTAGCCCCGGCGACGCTAGAGGGGCACAAACGTGAGAAATGCTCGGCTTAGCAATCCGCTTTCGCGGTTTCGTCTTCCCGTAATCCTTCTCGCGGTCATCATCGCGTTCGGCATCGCCGGCTACATGTTGATCGATGGATGGAACCTCCTCGATTCCTTCTACATGGTGATCATCACCATCAGCACGGTCGGCTACACGGAAATCCATCCTCAGTCGGCTGCCGGCCGGATCTTTACCTCGGTATTGATCGTCACCGGCGTGGCTACCATGCTGTATGGATTCGGTGTTTTTGCCGAAACGCTGGCTGACAACGCCTTTGGCAACTACAGGAGAGAGCGGCAGTTGGAACGCAGCCTGAACCAGCTCCGCGACCACTTCATCATCTGCGGATACGGCCGCATCGGGACGGCCATCGTGGCCGAGTTCGAGGACCACAAGGTCCCTTACGCGGTGATTGACCAGACCGAGGAAGCCGTCGGCCGGCTGCGCGCCGAGGGCCGGCTGCACATCGAAGGCGACGCCTCGAGCGAGGAGCTGCTCAAGCAAGCGGGCATCGAGCGCGCGCGGGGTTTGATCTCGGCGGTCGACTCCGACGAGCGCGCCGTCTACATCGTGCTCGCTGCGCGTGCACTCAAGCCGGACCTCTACATCATCGCGAGGGCCGGACGCCCTGATTCGATCCGGCGCCTGGAGCTCGCCGGGGCCACGAGGACGATCTCACCGTATGGGATGGCCGGCCACCGGATGGCCGAGCTCGCGGTGCGACCAGCGCTGGTCGACGTGCTGGACACACTTCACCACGGCGAAGCCGGCATCGGCGTGGAGGAGCTCCTGGTCGGAACAGGCATGGCTTCGGTCGGCAAGGCAATCGCCGACGCGGGACTGCTGGATCCGTCGGCTGCGAAGCTGCTCGCGCTGAGG
Source organism: Candidatus Dormiibacterota bacterium (assembly GCA_036833175.1). Lineage (GTDB taxonomy): Bacteria > Chloroflexota > Dormibacteria > Dormibacterales > Dormibacteraceae > Palsa-870. Next base: position 24,908 of record DAITQH010000018.1, on the reverse strand, counting down.
CGGGCAGACGGGACGCTCTTCGTGAGCCCAAGCTCCGAAATCCGGCTGGAAGAGGGCGACCTGCTCATCGCGCTGGGCACGGAGGCGCAGCTCCTGAAGTCGACGTCCCTGCTCAAATAGCGCCCCGGGCGCGCGCCGTTAGAGTGGGTTCGATGGAGTCGTTGGCGAAGCGTCCGGAGAGGGTCGCGCTCGGAGCCGTTTTCATCGGCGTTGTCCTCGTCCTGGCCAAGGTGGTTGTCGGCCTGCTGACGGGCAGCCTGGGCATCCTCAGCGAGGCGGTTCACTCGCTGTTCGACCTGGCCGCGAGCACCTTCACTCTGGTTGCAGTGCGGACCGCGCGCAAGCCCGCGGACCGCGAGCATCCCTACGGCCACGGACGCGCGGAGAACGTCGCCGCCTTCGCAGAGGGAATCCTGCTCCTGGTAACTGCCGCCGGGATCGCGTTCGAAGCGATCCATCGCCTTGCCGCAGGAGGAATCGTCGTGAACCCGGCCGGCTACGCCTTCGGCCTGCTGATCGCGACGCTGGTGATCGAGGCCGGTCGCGCATACGTGCTGAGGCGCGTCGGCCGTCTCGCATCCAGCGATGCCTTGCTCGCCGACGCGACCAACCGCATCTCGGACGTGCTGGCCACGGTCGGTGTCCTGGCGGGGCTCGCCGGCGTCCGCGCGGGCCTGACCTGGGCGGACTCCGTCGCGGCCCTTCTGGTCGCGGTCATCATCGCGCGCGCGGCGGCGCAGCTCGCGTGGCGCTCGGGCGACATTCTCATCGACCGCGCAGCCGCAGGCGCCGAGAGACAGCTGCGGGCGGCCATCCAGGATGTCAACGGCGTGCGTGAGGTGCGCTCGGTGCGTGTGCGAAGGTCGGGCCCCAACCTGATCGGCGACGCGAGCATCGCGACCCGACGGATGCTTTCGGTCGAGGCTGCCGGCGCCCTCGCGGACGACGTCAAGCGCCATGCTCGCTCGGTCCTGCCGACCCTCGAGCTCTCGGTGCTGGTCGAGGGACAGGAACGGCAAGGTGACCTGGTGGAACGCATACATGCCGCCGCCGCGCGCAACGGCGACGTGCGAGACCTTCACAACGTGACCGTCGAACGCGAGGCGGATGGCTCTCTGCACCTGACCATGCACGCCAAGATGCCCGGCGACATGACCCTTGCTTCCGCCTCGCGCGCCAGCGCTGGGCTCGAGGAAGCGCTGCGGGCCGAGCTACCGGATGCCACGCGCATCGACGTCCACCTCGAGCCGATCGAGCCTCACGTTGTGAGCGGAGAGGACGTGACCGCAAGGCGGGCGCAGCTGGCTGCTCGCATACGCGAGATCGTCGAGTCCCATCCCGAGGTCCTGCGCTGCGTCGACGTCGAGCTCAGCGACAGGCACCAGCGCATCCACGCCCACGTCGTGGCTGAGATCGCCGGAGATATCAACCTCGAGCAGGCGCACCGAATCGAGACTGAGCTGGAGGAGCAAATCCGGCGCGCGCTCCCGGAGGTCCACGAGGTGGTGGCGCGCGCGACCGCATGAAATCCGCGACCACATCCGGTATGACCATGCCGGATGACGGGTGAGGCCTGGCCGGGCGGCGGACCTGCCAGCGCTCATCGAGCTGTGGCGCGCTGAGGTTCGTGAGGGGCGCCGGGACAGCATGCCAAGAGAAGCCCAGCTCAAGGGCATGCTCGCCCAGTTCGACTGGGACGCGCGGTCTCGCGTCGAGGAGGGCGCTGGAGGTCTCGCGGGCGCAGCGCTCGTGACGAGCCGGCCGAGCCCACTCGGCACGGTCGCGCAGATTGACTCCGCGGTTGCCGGTCTCGAACATGCCCACGCGATGCATGAGTTGGTGCGGTGGGGCCTCCAGCTCTCTCGCGCAGCCGGCGCCTCGGTCGCCCAGGTGTGGGCCGGTCCCGGAGCGGGCGCCACGCTCGCAGAACTTGGGCTCGAGATGGTGCGGCCGTGGTGGCGTATGGACCGCAGCCTCGCGGGCGATCTTCCCCCTCCCGTTCCGGTCCAGGGCTACGAGCTCCTCGACGGCTCGCTTGTCCGGCAGGGGTCGTGGGCTGGCATGCACAACCGGTCATTCGAGGATCATTGGCGCTTTTCGCCGCGGAGCGAGCAGGAGCTGATGGCCGGCAAGTCACCACAGCTGTGCCTGATGGCGGTCGCCGCCTCCACCCGTGAGCCCGCGGCCGTCACGCTATGCCAGCTCGAGAGCTATGCGGACGATTCGCGACCGCAACCAGTCGGCCTGGTCAGCTCGGTCGGCACCGTGCCAGAGCACCGGCGCAGGGGCCTTGCCAACTGGCTGGTCGCGGAAGGTATGGTCCGCTTGCGCGACGCCGGTGCGCGCCATGCCTCGCTCTACGTCGACGGCTGGAACGAAACCCGAGCCTTCGACACATACGGCAAGCTCGGTTTTGCTCTAGCGTTCGAATCAGAGGTCTGGGAGGCAAAGTTCAGGTGAAACTCGCCGCGACGATGGCTGTCGCGCTGGCTCTCGTGGCTTGCGGACCTACAACCGCGACCTCCTCCCCCGCCGCCTCGCCGCGGCCTGCGCTGGCGGCGCCGCCTCCGCCCCCAACCCTTGCGGCCGCCATCCGGAACGCGGTCCATCTCGGCCCCGCGGGCGAAGCCACCACCGTTTCGCTGAGCTTCGCGCTGAAGGTGAGGGACCCCGATCGCCTGGCGAAGTTGATCGCCTCAGGCCAGACCGTATCGCCAGAGACATACGCGGCCGAGTTCGGACCGGACCAGGCCGCGGTCCAGGCTGCGGTTGCCTGGCTGCGGAGCATCGGCTTCACCACCTCGTGGCGAGCAGGATCGGGCTTGATCGCGGCCGACGGGCCGGCGCCGCTAGCGGCGTCGGTACTTCAGGTCGACTTCGAGGGTTTTCGCCTCGCGAATGGCACCACCTTTTACGCCGCCCTTGGCCAACCCCACCTTCCGCCGCAGCTGGCGATCGCCGCGAGCAGCGTCAGCGGCCTGGACAACTATCGACGCGCGCGCAGCCTTGCGGTCCGCAGCGGCGGCCTCACGCCGTCGGACGTCCTCGCGTTTTACAACTTGAAGCCGCTGCGCGACGCAGGCCTGGACGGAACAGGCCAGACCATCGTCCTGCCGGAGATCGACGACCTGCCGAACCTCACGGACCTGAACAAATTCGCCACTGAGTTTGGGCTACCGCCGTTTGACTCATACCTGACCGTCAAGCGCGATCCCAACTGGGGGACTCCCGAGAAGCCACAGGGTGAGACCGCGCTCGATCTCGAGATCCTGCACGAGGTCGCACCCCAGGCCAAATTGGCCATCTACCTATCGGCATCAGACTTCGGGCACGGCGACCGCGCGTTCGACCAGATGGTCACAGACCACCTCGGCTCCATCATCTCGGAGAGCCTGGGGGGCTGTGAGCCGGACACCCCGGGCGGCCATCGCAACACTTACGCGAGCATCCAGGATCGCGCCACGGCGCTGGGCATGTCGCATTTCGTGGCCAGCGGGGATAGCGGCGCCTATACCTGCGGCGAAGACCAAGACCCGGCGGGCAGCTTCCCAGCGACGCTGCCCAGCGTGACCGCGGTTGGCGGCACCACGGTTTTCCAGTCCACCACGGGGGCCTATTACAAAGAAATGGCCTGGGGGGCCCCAATCGATGAGAGCGGCAGCGGCGGCGGGCCAAGCCTCTACTACGCCCTGCCCGACTACCAGAAGAGCGTCATCCAGCCCGCGGGGCACGGTAAGCGCCAGGTGCCGGACGTGTCCGCCAACGCAGATCCCGCCACCGGCTTCCACATCGTGTTTTCGGGCCGGGACGGGCAGGTGGGCGGGACGTCGGCGGCCACGCCCTTGTGGGCGGGGACCATGGCCCTGATCAACCAGGACCTGAAGAAAAAGGGCTTGCGCGAGGCGGGTTTCGCCAACCCCGCCCTCTACTGGATGGGCCAGAACTCGGCGACCCTATCGGCGAAGCCGTTCCACGACGTCACGACCGGCAACAACCTCGCGTACGACGCTGGCGCCGGCTGGGATTTCGCGACCGGCTGGGGCAGCATGGACGGCGCTGCGCTCGACGCCGCGTGGATCCTTTACCTCAAGGGTGGGGGCTCGTGAAAGCAGAGATGAGAGAAAGAGGAGCGGATCGACGGCAGGGGCCCGGCCGGCGAGCCGGCGAGACCGGCGCCCGGCCGCCAGAGGGCCCGCCGCTCGCCAACTGCCCCCACTGCGGCCTGGTGGTGCCGGCCGGGGAGTTCTGCGGCCATTGCGGCGCACACCTGGTCAGCGCCAGCGCTAAGCGCACCCACGCGTTTGCCGCCGTGCCCTCGGAACGCGTCGCGCACCCGTCGATCATCAGCACCCTGTTCCCGCACCTGCCGCACCGCCGCGGCGGCGCCTTCCGTTGGGCGCTGATCGCCGGCAGCGCGGCGGTCCTGCTGCTCGCATCCCTTCACCTCTTCGCACCTGCGACGGTCGCGGCCACATTCTTGCTTCCGGTGCTGTACCTGCTCTACCTGTACGAGGTCGAGATCTATGAAGACGAGCCGTGGCTGCTGATCGCCGCGACGATGATCACCGGCGCCGTGCTGGGCTATGCCTTCTCCCGGTTTGCCGGCGACGCCGTGTCGCAGCTGAACCTGACGGGAGACCGGGAGAACGCCTTCGTACTCGCCGGCGTTGCCATCCCAATCGTCGCCCAGGCGTTGATGCTGGCCGGCCCGCTGTTCCTCTATTTCTTCAGGCCTCGCTATCGCGAGCCGCTCGATGGACTGACCTTTGGCGCGGCGTCCGCGCTGGGATTCACCCTGTTGAGCTCGCTGGTCGCTTTCTGGCCGCTGATCGGGGGATCGCTCGTGGCGACCGGCGCACCGCTTGACTGGTCGCTGCGGCTGCTGCGCGCCGGGATCCTCGTGTCCCTCATCAACGCCAGCACCACCGCGCTAGTCACAGCCGCAGTGTGGCTCCGGCGGTATGACCGACGCCGCGCGGGCTTGCCGTGGACCACGAGCATCTTGGCGACGGTCATCGTTGCCGTTGCTGCGCAGGTGGTGATCGGCATGCTCGGCTTCGCCGTTTCCGACCTGGTCGCGTCGACGGCAATCCTCTTGATCGCGACCCTCGCCCTCCTTCTCTATGTGAGGCTCGTCATCCACCAGGCCCTGCTGGTCGAGGGCGCCGAGCACGAGATCGGCCCGGAGTCGCCCTGCCCCGAGTGTCACCGGCTCGTGCCGACGATGGCGTTCTGCCCGGCTTGCGGGGCAGCGCGCGCCGCGGGCTCGAAGCAGGGACGGATGCGCGCCGGCAGAGTGTTGTAGGTGGCGGCGCAGCTGCGGTACTGCGGTCGATGCGGATCGCCGGTGGCGCCGGGCGCAACGTTCTGCGGGCGCTGCGGCGCGCCGGTGGCGCAGGCTGCGGTGGCCGCGCGCGTGTACAGCTACCCGCTCGCTCCGGCACCCGTCTATCGCACCGCCCGCCAGTGGAGGAGCTCGCAGATCGCCGTCGCAGGGGGCCTGCTCGCCATCCTCGCTGTCGTGACGGTGGCGATCAGCCTTTTCGCCGTCTCGCACGTGATCGGCGGGTCTCATTCGACCTGCACCGTCAACTGCGCGCCCCATTTCGTCACACCTCTGCCCGCACCCGCGACCTACACGAGCTCGACGTACAAGTTCCAGGTCGACTACGACTCGTCCTGGACAGTGCGCAGCCAGGACGCGACCGGGATCACGGTGGGAACCAAGATCGGGCTGGTCCAGGTGGTCGGGATGCAAGCCGGCCAGCCGCTGAGCCAGGTGCTTCAGTCGACCGTGACCGCGCTGCCGACGGCCCAATGGCAAGACGTCGCGCAGGTGTCCGACCTGAAGGGCGCGCACATCGGAGACCAGGATGGGATCGGCGCCGTTTACTCGGCCAACCTGATCGGGACCAACTCCACTTCCGCGCAGGTCCGTTTCGCGGTCATCGTCGCAACCAAAGGCGGGGTCACAGTCGTGGTTTTCGCCGCCGACCCGGCAGACCCGAAAAACTCGCCACACGGGATGCCCGAGGGCCAGTCCTTCGACTACATATGCTCAGAGTTTCGCTGGGCGGGAACCACCTAGCCTCGAGCTGAGGCTGTGGACCTGATGAGGTCCCACGTAGCCCGGACGTCATCGAGAGTCGTGCGCAGGTTGCCGATCGCGATCCTCAATGCGTAGCGACCGCGCACGTCGGTGTGAGAGATGAGCGCTTGCCCAGAGCGATTTACCTCGTCGTGGATGCGCTCATTGGCGGCGTCGCCCTGTCGATGGCAAAAGACAACCGTCGAGAACGGCGACGGCGCGAGAACCTCGAAGTCCGAGTCCGCCTCGACCCAGCCTCGCAGCTCCTGCGCCATGCCGATTTGAGCCGCGATGCGCCGCCGCGCGCCATCGATCCCGAAAGCCCGAAGCACGAACCAGAGCTTGAGCCCGCGGAATCTACGTCCGAGTGACGAGCCGTAGTCCATCAAGTTGCGCACCTGGTCCGCTTCGGAACCCTTGAGATATGCGGGTGTGAGGCTGAACGCGCGCTTCAACACGTCCTCGTGCCTGCAGTAGAGAACGCTGCAGTCGATCGGCGTGAAGAGCCATTTATGGGGGTTGATCACCAGCGAGTCGGCGTGGTCGCAGCCCGCAAGCACCCAACGGTGGCTGTCGAGCACCGCTGCGGCCCCGCCGTACGCGGCGTCGACGTGCAACCACAGCTTCTCTGCCTGGCAGATCTTGGCGAGCGCCGGCACAGGATCGACCGCGGTCACCGATGTAGTGCCCACCGTGGCCACGACCGCGAACGGAATGTGTCCATTGCGGCGGTCCCCATCGATCGCTCGCTGGAGCTCACCCGGGTCCATGCGAAACGCAGAATCGGTGCGGATCTTGACGATGTTCTCCTGGCCCACGCCCAGGACCATCCCCGCTTTCTCGACCGACGAGTGCGCTTCTTCAGAGCAATACATGCGCAGGCGTGCAGCGGGCATGCCCTGGCGCCGCACGTCGACGCCCGGCAGCGCCTCGCGTGCAGCGGCCAGCGCATAGAGGGTGCTCGAGGAGGCGGTGTCGTTGATGACGCCCGAAAAGCCCTCGGCCAATCCGATCGCCTGTCGCAGCCAGTCGCAAGCGACCTCTTCGACCTCCGTCGCCGCGGGCGACGTTCGCCACAGCATCCCGTTGACGTTCAAAGCTGCGATGAGGAGCTCCGCGAGGATTCCGGGCGCCGACCCTGTGCTCCCGAAGTATCCGAAAAAGCGCGGGTGATTCCAGTGCGTGATTCCAGGCAGCACGAGACGCTCGAAGTCCTCGAAGATCACCTCCAGCGCTTCGCCCTGCTCAGGCGGCAGGGCAGGAAGGCTCCGGCGGATCTCGCCCGGCGAGACCCGCGACTGGACCGGCCGCTCGCGGATCGTATCGAGATAGTCGCCCACCCACTCCACCGCGCGATGGGCGGCCAAGCGGAATTCTTCGGTGTCGATGTCTCCCAGAGGCCAGGCGGAGATTTCGGACCGGCTCATGTCACCTCCGGCAGGTCGAAGCTGATGTCGTAGACGACGCCGCTCAGCTTTGCATGGTGGATCCAGCCCATCCTCCTGAGCAAGCCAAGCATCTGCTGGTTCTCGGGCAGCACGATCAGAGTGAAGCTCTTGATGCCGTGCTCGCGGGCGGCGCGCGCAAGGATCGCCAGCAACGCGCCGCCGAGGCCCTGTCGCTGTATCGCGTCGACCACAGCCACAGCAACCTCGGCAACGTCCGTATCAGCCACGCGGTCGTACCTGGCGACGCCAAGGATGCGTTCCTTTCCGCCCGGCTTGTGGGTGGTCGCGACCAGCGCGAAGCGATTCTTGTGATCCACGACCGCGAGCCGGTGCGCGAGCGCGTCGGGCAGCCGCTTCAGGGGGGAAAAGAACCGGAAGTACACGCTGCGTTCCGACATCGCCGCGACGGCCTCGTGCAGAAGCGGCTCGTCCTCGGGCGCGATCGGCCGGACGTGAACTTTGGTCCCATCCTTCAGGTCGAGGACCCGGGGCTCGAAATGCGGCGATGGCACCGTTAAAAGGTAGCGGCCTATAGCATCCGGGATGCATGACCGTCGCCGTGACCTCCCAGGCACCCCCCTTACAGCGATGGCGCAACCTGGGGATGGCTGGCGGCGCCGTGACCGCGGCCCTGTTCGCCGCTTTCGACCTGTACCAGTGGGCCCTGGCCTACGCGGGCGACAGGTTCCACAACGACTTCACCTTTTACTATGCCGCCGCGCGGATAGGCCTGGCGCACGGCTGGCCGGCCATCTACGACCTCAATTTCCAGCAGGCGGAGCTCGACGCGATCGGCTCTGGCATCAAGATCGCGGAGCTCGCTCGGTACATCAGCCCGCCTCCTGTCGCATGGTCGGCCCTCCCGCTGACGGCGCTGCCGTACACCGCCGCGTACTGGGCCTGGAGCGCCCTCCTGGTTCTTGCCCTCGTCCTCACGTGGCGGCTCGCCTCTCCGGGTCATGGGCGCTGGCGCTTGGTCCACCTGGCGGCCGCGGTCGGATGGCTGCCCGTCATCTACGGGCTGCAGCTCGGCCAGCCGAACATCGTCGTGGCGTTGGGCGTTGCCGCCTGCTACGCGCTGCTGCGCTCCGAGAGACCGTTCTGGGCGGGCATCGCCCTTGGCGCCTTGGCGCTCAAGCCCCAGCTCGCCTTCCTGGTGCCGGTCGCGCTCCTGGTCAGTGGAAGGACGCGGGCCTTTTGGGGCAGCGTGATCGCGCTGGGTGTGCTCGCAGGGGCGTCCGCGATTGCGCTCGGTCCAGACGGCGTCGCCGCTTACGCGTCCAGGTTGAGCTTTGCGGCCGGCGTGCCGGCCAATCGCGAGCTGACGCTCGCTCCCCTGATCGGCAGCCTCGCGACGACTCGCATCATCCAGGCCGGGATCGCTCTGTGGTCGCTCTTCCTCGTGTACCGCTTGCGAGGCCGAGGGCATGAGTGGCTGTTCGTACCGGCGCTCGTCGGCGGAATGATCGCCAGCCCTTACCTACATCTCGACGACCTGTTGATGTTGGGGCTGGCGGCCTGGCTGTACGCGAGGACCTCACCGCCGGCGTGGACCGTCGGGTTCATGCTCGCGGTCGCGATCGCGGTCGAGGGCCTGCCCATCTGGGGGCCGCTTCCGCTGATCGTGGGTGAGGTGACTGCTCTCGCGCTCCTGTCAATCGCCGCGCTGAGCCATCAGGATTCGCTCGTTGTTGCCCCGGCTCCGTGACGTCCGCCGCCTTCGGCAAAGCGTCGCGCCCCCGCTTGAGCTTCGCCTGAGCGCAAGACGTCGAGGCCGCCTCGATGCTCCGCCTTCATCGCCTCGTCCAGGGTGAGCGACCACTGGTTGAGCGCGCTGTTGCGATCGGCCCGTAAAGCTCCCTGAGGTAGCTCCGAAATCTGGCTCGCCAGCTTCTGAGCCTCTGCGAGCGCGCGCCCGGGCTCGACCAGCCGATCGACGAGGCCGATCTGCTTCGCCTCCAGGGCACCGACGGGGCGGCCGGTGAGGATGAGGTCCAGCGCCCGGCCCTGGCCGATCAGGCGCGGCAGGCGAATCGTGCCCAGGTCGATCAGCGGCACACCAAAGCGCCGGTTGAACACGCCAAGCGTGGCGTCCCCGGCGGCGACGCGGAGGTCGCACCACAAGGCGAGCTCGAGGCCGCCCGCGACCGCATAGCCTTCGATCGCCGCGATGACTGGCTTGTTCAAGCTCATGCGAGTCGGACCCATCGGACCGTCGGATTCGGACAGGCTGTCTGAGGACGATTCCGCAAGAGCCTTGAGGTCGTAGCCCGCGCAGAAATTTCCGGCGGCGCCAGTCAGAACCGACACCAGAAGGCTCTCGTCCGCCTCGAACCTGTGGAATGCGTCCGCGAGCGAGCGTGCGGTCTCGGGGTCGACCGCATTGCGAACCTCGGGCCGCGCGATTGTCACGGTCATCACGCCGGACTCGGCAGTGACCAGGACCTTGGGTCCGGCGCTCTCTGCCGTTGGCTACTCCGCGTCCATGTATGGGTAGCGGTGATCTTTCGGCGGTGCGTACGTCTCCTTGATCGTCCGCGGGCTGACCCAGCGAATCAGGTTCAGGAACGAGCCGGCCTTGTCGTTGGTGCCTGAGGCGCGCGCGCCACCGAACGGCTGAAGTCCAACGACGGCGCCCGTCGGCTTGTCGTTGATGTAGAAGTTACCTGCCGCGTTGACCAGCGTCTCGGAAGCCGTGCGAATCGCCTGGCGGTCTTGCGCGAAGATGGCGCCGGTCAGGCCGTATGGGCTCGTCCGATCGCACAGCGCGAGCGTCTCCTCGAACTTTCCGTCGGCGTACGGGTAGACGGTGAGGATCGGGCCGAACAGCTCCTCGCGGAGCAGTTTGAAGTCGGGGTCCGTAGTCTCGATCACGGTCGGGCGGATGAACCAACCGACGCTGTCGTCGCCTTTGCCTCCGGCGATAACCTTCGCGCCCTCGGCCTTGCGTGCGAAATCGATCGCCTTCATGTGGTTCGAGTAGGCGGTTCCATCGATCACCGCGCCCATGAAGTTGCGGAAGTCGGCGACATCGCCCTGCGGTATGGCATCGACCTCGTCAGCCATCTCCGATCGCATCTCCTTCCACATCGACTGGGGTATGTAGGCGCGGGAGGCGGCCGAACACTTCTGACCCTGGTATTCGAAAGCGCCCCGGATTAGCGCAGTGCGAAGCGCATCCGGATCGGCCGACTCGTGGGCGAACACGAAGTCCTTCCCGCCGGTCTCACCGACCAGGCGCGGATACGTGCGGTAGTGGTCGACGTTCTGGCCGACCGTGCGCCACATCCCCTGGAAGACCTCGGTCGAACCCGTGAAGTGGATGCCCGCCAGCTCTCGGTGGGCGAGCACATGCTGCGAGATCTTCGAGGCACTCCCGCTCACCATGTTGATCACACCTGGAGGCAATCCCGCCTCGTTGAGGATCTCCATCAGGAAATGACTCACCAGCAGCGTCTGCGTCGCGGGCTTGAAGACCACGGTGTTGCCCATCAGCGCGGCCGCCGTCGGGAGGTTGGCGCCGATGGACGTGAAGTTGAAAGGGCTGACCGCGAACACGAAGCCCTCGAGCGGGCGGTACTCGAGGCGGTTCCATGCGGTGCCGTCGTTGGTCGGCTGCTGGTTCAGCAGCTGGTCGCCGAAATAGGTGTTGTAGCGCCAGAAGTCGACCGACTCACAGGCGGCGTCGACCTCCGCCTGGTGGACGGTCTTCGACTGCCCAAGCATCGTGGCGGCGTTGATCGTGTCGCGCCAGGGGCCCGCCAGCAGCGCTGCGGCGCGGAGGAGCACAGCCGCCCGGTCGTGATACGAGGTCGCGGCCCACGCGCGGCGAGCCTTGAGAGCGGCGTCGATGGCGTCGGTGATGTCTTTGTCGGAGCCGACCCCGTACTCGGCGATGCTCAGCTCCTTACGATGAGGCGAGCGGATGTCGGCTCGAGACGCACCCCACCGCTTTTCGCCCCCAATCTGCATCGGGACCTCGGTCCGCGCGTCGGTCAGCTCCGCCAGGCGGGCCTTGAGCGACTTGCGGTTCGGGTCACCCGGCGCGTACTGGCGCACCGGCTCGTTGACTGGGTTCGGGACTTTGAAGTGTCCGTCGGCGGTCATCTCGACTCCTCGGTGGTGCTGCCTCTGATGTCTCAAATCGTAACCCGGGCTCGTATCACAACAAGTTGGCCGTCAAGACTGTTCACAAGCACTCTCTGATCGGCCTGATCCCGGAAACCACCCGATCTGTAGACGTGGCGGATCGGATCCGGAGGTCGGTCGCCCTCCTCGGGCGTCGCGGCTATGCCGTGAGCCCCGAACGCCTCGCCGCCCTTTGCCTCGGTGGGCCGATCTCGCCCCAAGACGTACGCCGGACCGTGGTCGCCAGCCGCGACCTGGTCATCTCCGAGGACCTGGTGGTCGACGGTGCGGGCCTGGCGCGGCTCGGCCAGATCCGCTCCCGAGCCCTCGGCCACCGGGCCGAGGCGGGCGCCTACGTCGAGATGACGGCGCGGTTCGTGCGAGCGCTGGTCGCCTTCGCGCCCTTCATTCGCAGCGTGTCGATCGCCGGCTCGCTTGCCAGCGGAGGCTTTCGCGCTTCCGACGACGTCGATCTCAACCTCGTAGTCGAGGACGGCCACCGGCACCTTGCCTACGTCGCGGTCAACCTGCTCGGGCTGGCTCACGCGCTGGCCCACCGCGCCAAGCCCGTCGACGACCTCACTCGCCGGCCGCTCGCGCCGCGCCTGATGACCGCGAACTTGATCCTCGAACACTCGCAGTGCCTCCCCCTTCGACGCCAGGACGAGGACATGGCCTTCGAGCTGTTGATGGCCGAACCAGTCTTCGGCGCCGGCGTGATCGATGAGCTGATCGCAGCGAACCCGCCTCTGCTTGAGCATTTCCCGCAGCTTGCGAATAAGCCGGCACCGCTGCTCATCGAGCCGCCGCACCGTCGCGTGCCGGCTGTGCTGTTTCCTGGCTTTCTGGATGGCGCAGCACGCGTGCTTGGCGAGAGCGCGTGGCGATACATGCAGTGGACCCGGCGCCACCATCCCGACGCGCTGGCACGCGTCCGGTACGTACGCTCGACCATGCGTCCATACACGCTGTTCGACCGAGACTCCACTTGATCCTCTCGATCGCGGTCTCGATCCTCTCCGTCACCAGCGTTCTGCTCTTCGGATTCGGTTTGAACCTGCTGTATCTCACGTGGCGCGCGACAAAGCTGCGGCCTCGACCAGAGCGGCTGGTCGTAGACGGTGACGAACCTGACGTCTGCGTCCAGATCCCCGTTTACAACGAACGCTACGTGGCGGAGCGCGTCCTCGACGCCGTGTGCGCGATCGACTGGCCGCCGGCGAAGCTGCAGGTCCAGGTCCTCGACGACTCGGACGACGAGACCACGTCGATCGTCGCGGATCGCGTCGCGCACTGGCGGCGCGAAGGGATACAGGTCATGCACGTAAGGCGAGGCACGAGGACCGGCTATAAGGCAGGTGCGCTCGCCCACGGCCTCACACTCACCGAGGCGCCCCTAATCGCGATCTTCGACGCGGATTTCGTGCCGCCGCGCGACTTCCTGCGCCGCACCGCGGGCGCCTTCGAAGACCCTCAGGTCGGGTTTGCACAGGCGCGATGGGGGCATCTCGACGAGGGCTACTCGTGGTTCACGCGGCTGCAGGCGCTCGCGATCGATTTCCATTTTCTCGTCGAGCAGGCTGTCCGCTCCAGCGACGGGTACTTCACCAACTTCACGGGTACGGCTGGAGTGTGGCGACGCACCGCGATCCAGGATGCCGGCGGCTGGAGCGCGGACACCCTCACCGAAGACCTGGACCTCAGCTACCGCGCGCAGCTGCGCGGATGGCGGGCGGCTTATCTCGAAGGCCTCGTGGTGCCCGAAGAGCTACCGGTGTCGATCGACGCCTACCGGCGCCAGCAGTCGAGGTGGGCGACCGGAAGCTTCCAGTCCGCGTTCAAGCTGCTCATTCCGGTCCTGCGCAGCCGCAATCGAGGCGCCGTCAAGCTGCAAGCGAGCGTCCATCTCCTTGCGTACGGGATCGGCCCGCTGATGCTGCTGCAGCTGATGTGCTACCCGGCGTTGCTCTTCTCGCTTGGCCGGCACGGCCTTCCCTGGCCCATCGCCTACGCATCGGTGCTAGTCCTGCCCATCGCGGTGGCGCCGTGGTTCGGGTTCATCGTGGCGCAGACGCGCCTCGGTCGCCGCTGGTGGTCCGGGTTGCCATCGCTCGTCTGCCAGATCGTGGGCGCCGGGATGTCGCTGACCGCGATGCTCGCCCTGTTTCGCGCCACCAGGCGCGGAGGGCAGTTCGTTCGGACGCCGAAGCACCGGATCGAAACGCCCGGCCAGGAATGGCGGCACCAGGCATACGTCCGGGTCGGAGATCCGCGCGCCCTCGGTGAGACGGTGTTGGGCCTGGGCGCCCTGGCGATTGCCGCGGACGCGGTGCTGACCGGGCAATCGCTGATCGCCCTCTACAGCAGCGTGTTCGCGCTCGGCTTTCTCGCACTGGCCTCCTTCAGCGCTATCGACGCACTCGAGGTGCTGACGCTGCGAAACCTGGGCCGGCGCGCCCTGGGGCGAGTGCACGTGGCGGCCCCCAAGGTGGCTTTGCTCGGCCTCTGCGCCGTGCTGCTCCTTCTCGCAGCGCAGACGCCGGAGCCGTTCGAGGACGGCTACGGGCACTGGCTCATCGCAGCGAATCTCGTCGTGACCGGCCACCTCCACGACCCGCTCTTCGGCATGGAGGACACGTGGCTCCCCGGCTACCACGTGCTGGCTGCCGCCGTCTTGCACGTTTTCGGCTGGTCACAGCTCGGCGCCTTGAAGGCACTTGGGGCTTTGCTCGGACTCTTAACCCTCTCCTGCGTGTACGCCCTTGCGCCCAATGCGCGCCAGGCGAGGCTTGCGGTTGCGCTCCTCGTCCTGAACCCGGTCTTCCTTTTCACGTCGGGATCGGCGGTGGTCGAACCCCTCCTCACCCTGCTTCTCACCGCGGGCGCGCTCGCCGCGGTGCGTGGCCGGATGAAGGTCGCTGCCTTGCTGGCCGTGCTCGCGTGCCTGACGGCCACTAAAGCCTGGATCTGGATTGCGACCGTGGCAGGATTCGCCGCGTTCGATCTCGTGCGCCGGCGAGCTCCGTCGATCCGGCGCTGGCCGGCCCTCGCGTGGGCGGTCCCGGCGATCGGCGTCCTCGTTTTCCTGCAGCTTGGATTCGCGCCCGCAACGCACTCTGTCGCTCGCGGATCGCTCGAGGTTGCCTCGGCTACGGCCCGCGGCAGCATCCCGGGCGGAGCTGTCGCGCGGATCGTCCTGCTCGCCCTGACCTATGGTCGAGCCGCCTTGCCGCTGTTCGCTCTCGGAGCTGTCGGGTTGGGGATGGCGGTCGCCCGCCGTGCGCCGTCTGACCTCCAACGGGCGACGCTGCGCTTCATCCATATCCCGGCCCTCGTCTATCTCGCAGCCGTGTTTGGCCTGGTCGCGATCGGCGCATACACCGGCAGCCACCGGTACCTCTATCCAGCGCTTCCCTCGCTTGCGCTCCTGGCCGCGGCGGTCCTGGACCGGCATGCAGCCGCCGTGCGGGTCGTTGCCGTCGCCGCCACCGGGCTGATCGCCGTGGCGTTCATACCGGCCTTCGCGAGCTTCGCCGCCGACAACGCCGGCCTGATCGCAGCGGGCCGCGCAGCGGCCGCCAGCCGCGGTCTGCTGGTCACCGATTCTCCGGTGGTTGCGTTTTACAGCGGCAAGTCGCCGTCTGAAATCATCGGTTCTGCACAACTGCCGCCCGACCGAACCACTGCCATCGACTGGATGCGGACTCAAGGTGTGACCCAGCTCGTGCTGGAGGACATCAGCTACTACCGCGCTACCGCGATCTTCCCCGACCTCGCGGCCGGCCAACCGAGTCCGCCCTTCCAATCGCTGGGCCAGCAGTCGCGCTACCAGGTTCCCGGTGGCAAGCCCGTCTACGCGTACTGGCTCAACGCGAACCTTTCCGTGCAGCTGATCCATCCGAGCCTGGCGGCGACGATCGGACCGACGCCTGGAGAGGGCAAAACGGCCGCACTGGCCAAGGGGGTGACACTGAACGCCGCCGGCGCCTGGATCGCAGGTGAAGGCATGGGTTTCGGCGTGCCGATCGTGCAGTACAGCGACGGCTGGGTGTACTCCCGCACTTCGACTGCGTTGGACATGTCGACGGCGGGCAACGCCGTCTGGAAGCGGACCTTTCAGCTCGACGAGATCGGCGGTGACAAGGCGCACAACTACACGTTCCAACCCATCGCCTCGCGCGGGGCAATCGAGGTCACATACACGGTCGACGCCACAGGAGTGTCGGTTTCGGTGCGGACCATCTGGCTCGCGCCAGGCTTTTCCCACGTCGGAATCCTCAACGAGCAGTCGGCGGCATTCGATGATTTCGCGGACAGCACCCAGACCTTGATCGGCCCGCGCTTCACGAACTGGGTCGCGGTCTCAGGCAGCTGGGGAAGGCTTCGCGCCGCCGGCCTGGGAGTCGAATGGTCCGTGCCCGCAATCCCAGGCGCCGAGCTCCATGCGGGCCGCGAGCTGGTGCCGCCCGATTTGAACTGGGCCGGTCTCGACTATTTGTTCCCGGCAGGGTTCGCGGGCGCCACATACCACATTAATGTGCAGGAGGCGACATGACAGCAGCCGAAAAAGTGGACGTCGTGCTCGTCTATCCGCAGCGCGCTCCCGCGCAGGGGCGCCACTGGATCATGCCTTCGCTCGGACTCATGTACCTGAGCGCGTCGCTGCAGCGGGCGGGCTACAGGGTGCGCCACATCGATCACACCTTCATGGAACGGCGCGACGTTCTGGCCGAGATCGAGCGGCTACAGCCGTCGGTGATCGGCATCTACTGCATGATCACCATGCAGGATGAGGCGCTCTCGCTGGCCGCGCAAGTGCGAGGTAAGGCGCTGACGGTGGTGGGAGGTCCCTACCCGTCCGGCGAGCCCGAAACCTTCGTCGACCAGTTCGACCTCGTCGCCGTGGGCGAGGGCGAGGAGACGATCGTCCGGATCATGGAGCACCTGGACGACCGCCGGTTCGAGGAGATTGCGGGCATTGTCTTCAAGCGCGACGGAGAGATCGTGCGAGGCGCGTCGAAGATCCGCACCAAGGACATGTCGCACCTTCCGCTGCCGTATCGCGGCGACGTCCCTAATACTCAGTACATCGCCTACTGGCGCAAGCACTGGAAGGACGCGACGACTCCTCTGATGTCCACGCGCGGGTGTCCCTTCCGCTGCGATTTCTGTCACAAGTCGGTATTCGGCGACCTCTTCAGCGCGAGGCCGGTCGAATCCGTGGTCGCGGAGATGCGCGAGATCGTAGAGCTCGGCTATGACCACATATGGATGTCGGATGACCTCTTCACGCTCAATTACAAGCGCACGTTCGAGCTCGCGCAGGCGATCGAGGAAGCGAACCTTCCTCTCACCTGGGAATGCCTGAGTCGCGTCACGCACGTCGACCGTGCCCTCTTCGAGCAGATGCGCCGGGCAGGATGCAAGAGAATCTTTTTCGGCATCGAATCCGGCGATGAGACCGTGCTCAAGGAGATGAAGAAAGGCATCACACCGGACCAGGCGCGAGCGGCGGTCGAAGCGTGCGTCGCGGCCGGCATCAAGGCTGCCGGTTTCTTCATGGTGGGCTACCTCGGCGAAACCACCGACTCGCTGATCCGCAGCATCAACTTCTCCAGCAGCCTGCCGCTGGACTACGTCAGCTACACAATCGCCTACCCGCTGCCTGGCACCGGTTTCTACGAGCGCGTGGGCGAGCGCCGCCAGCGCGGCGAGTGGCACAAAGTGCGCCACAACAGGCTGCTCTTCAACACCGACTTCTCGGAGCACAAGTTGCGGGCGGCGATCCTCAAGGGCGCTATCCAGCACCGCCTCAACCGGATGCACCTGCGTCCGGCGGCCAGAGCCTTCCAGCTCGCCACGGATCCCCTCCTACGCGCGCTGCGCTAGCGGCGGCGCTGGCGGCGCTGGCGGCGATTGCCTGCGGCCCGACGGCGTCCACCAACAACACTGGCCAGGGCTATCCCGAGACTGGAGTTGTGCTGCTGTCCCTCAAGGACGGAACTTCGCGTGGCTCCGCATCGGTGGGCAAGGACGTGGTCGCTGTCATCGTCTCCGACGACGGCAAGACCGCCTACCTCGCGGACAGCGCCCCGGGAGACGTTTATGCGGTTCGCTTACCCGGATTGCAGGTGGCGTGGAAGCAGCATGTCGGCGGCGCGCCGTTCGGCTTGCTCCTGCACGACGGGCGGCTGTTCGTGAGCCTGTTCGACGGGGCCGCCGTGGTGGAGCTCGATCTCTCGAATGGAAGGGAGCTCGCCACCCACCCCGTGCCACAGGGTCCGGCCGTGATGACGACCGATGGCGGCGGGCACGTGGTGGTGGCGGGCACGCGGGGGCAGCTGAACGTCATCGGCGGCGGCCAGCTCGCCGCCGGCAACGGGTTTGGCCTCGCCTTTGCCGGCGGGACGCTGTGGTCCGCCGACTACGAGCGAGCCGAGCTCGTGCCGGCGGGCGATGACCACCGGGTTGGCTTGCCGCTGCCGGTGTTTCCATTCTGGCTCGCTCCGGGCGCGGGCAGCACGCTACTCATCGCCGCTGAAGGCGGGACTGAAGACACCGACCCCGGCGGTGTGTTTTCTTTCGACACGATGACGGGGACGTTCACGACACTCGCGACTCCCAAGGATCCCGACCAGGTGCTGCAGTCGGGATCCGCGATCTTCGTCGCAGCGCACGGGGACCAGGAGGTGCTGGCGATCCAGGACGGCCGCGTGAGCATGTGGGCTCGCGGCGCCGGGGTCGTCGCCATCGCGCCGGACCCGTCGCTGGACCTTCTCGTCGTCGCTGTGAATGCGCATGAGTGATATCCACGAGCGTCAGAGTGTTCGCGCCGTGACTTCGCGGGGGCCCCTCCAAGAAGCCTGGGCCAGCATCTTCAGGATCGTCGTCGGTTTGAACTGGCTCTACTACGCAAGTCAGAAATGGCAGGGCGTTGGATGGATGCACAGCCTCATCATCTCGACCGCGAAGGCAAACCCAATTCCGGGCCTGCACGACTTCCTCGTCCAGGTCGCCGTGCCGAACTGGTTCCTGTTCGGCGTCGCGCAAGGCGCGGGTGAGACAGTCGCAGCGGTGCTGCTCATCCTCGGGCTTGGAACACGCTGGGCCGCGATCCTCGGGCTGCTGCTGGCGATCAACCTGGCCCTCACGGTGGCGTTCGCGGCCGATCCAGGGTTCCGCTTTCTCTACTACCTGGCGGTGCTCGTCAACGGGCAGGTGATCGTCTCGGGCCCCGGCCCATATGCGCTATCGAGATTGAGTTGGGTCCCCGCCTTCCTGCGCTGACCGCCTTCGGGCTTTCCGTCCTCCTGTGTGCTTGCGCGCAGGCGGCGACAGTTTCCCGCGCCTCCCCGCCTTCCGTGTCGAATGGCTGCCGGCCCGGACCGCCAGAGGCAGGCGTCCACAACCCGGATCGGCTCCAAGTCCTCGATCCCTGCACGCACGCCGAAGGCGTCGTGGTCGACGTCGCGCATGAGGATGACGGCGACTACCACGTCTGGTTCAAGGCAGATCCCGGATATGAGTACCTCCTCAACCCGAACAATCACTTCCAGGCCAGGCCCGCGATGCTGGCCGAGATCACCCCGGACTGCCCACCCTCGACCAATCCCCCAGACGCGCGGTCAGCGTCCAGATGCCCGAAGACCAGCCTCCCGATCCCGAAGCTCGGCGATCACGTCGCGATCGACGGGCCATGGGTGCTGGACACCGACCACGGCTGGCGGGAGGTCCACCCAGTCGACTCGATCCAGATACGCTAGACGTTGTGAGCATCGACGCCGACGGCTACGGGTTCCCTGAGCACCAGCCCACCCTGGCTCGCTTGATGGAGGACATCCGAGTGCTGTCCCCCGCAGGAGTGGAGAGGGTGGCGCACGGATGGGACCTGCACGTTGGCCCCAAGGGACAGAAGGAGTTCCAGGAATCGGAGAGGTCCGCGCTGCACGCCATCGAGCAGGCGGACCGCGGTCCCGCGTGGGACCAGGTGAGAAGCTCCCTCTTCGGGCTCACAGAGTCGGGTGACGCGCTCGTGTCGTGGAAGGCGGAGCATGGCGACATCGGACACAAGGCGGAGCGAGCCGCGTTTGCGGCGGCGCTCGGCCTCGTTGCGAGCAACCTGATCGGCAAGGAACAGGCCGCCAGTCTCATGCGGCCGATGGCGGAAGCGCTCCCCTGGCTGTTGCCGGAGCAAACCCCAGCCGTCTAGTCTTGGGCGCTGCGCGCGGCGTCAGGATCGCTGCGCGCGGCTAGCAGGCCGCCGCGGGCGGGTCGATCGACTCAAGCCAGCGCCTGGCCTCGGCGTGCGACCGCAACCTGACGAATGCGATGTCGTGCCACCGCGGATCGGCCATGGCGTCCAGGTAGCGCTGCACGAACTCGTCGTATTTGACCCAGGCCCAAAGGATGATGTTGTCGTCGGGGTCGCGCGAAAGGAAGTTGGAGAGCGGCTCGCGATTTCCATTCCAGAGCTCCTCCCTGGTCACGGCACGGCGCACGGTCCTCGCGATCACCTGCCGCATCACGGTTCGCTTTGGAAGGTCGAGCCACACGACCGTGTCGGCCCGCTTCCACACCGGGCCCTCGATCACGAACCTCCTGTAGTTGCCGTCGACCACCCAGCCGGGACCGGACGTCGCCTTGTCTACCTCGTCGAGGAACTCGGCGTCCGGCCGCGGCTGCCAGCCCGGCTGGTGCATGAAAGCGTCGAGCTCGACGAAAGGCACACCCAGCCGTTTCGCGAGCGATCGGGCCAGCGTGGATTTGCCGGCGCCGCTCGAGCCCACGACGGAAAGGCGTCGCACGGGCGCGAAGCTTAGGCCCGGTCGGGACGTGGCGACGGGCTAAAGCTCCGATAGATCGACGTTCGTGCTCGCGAGCGCCGACTCGCTCACAGGCCGCCTGGCTTCGATCAGCTTCCCACCAAGCTCGTTGGTCTTCGAGTCGTTCATCGAGAGCACCGCGTCGATCAGCCCGTTGCGCAGGTAAAAGACCGAGAAGGACGGGCCTTCACGGTCGCCTCGCCACACTGTGCGGTCGTCGCCCGAGGCGTGGCCGCGGTATTCGAGATTCACGTCGTACTGGTCGGACCAGAAATAGGGCAGCTTCGTGTAGGGGGTGTCGCCCCCGGCGATGTTCGCGGCGATGCCGCGACCCTGGTTCTTGGCGACATCCCAATGCTCGACTCTGATTGCGCGGCCGAGCACGGGGTGCGGGTGCAGCGCGATGTCTCCGCCGCAGTAAACGCCGTCGGCCGCGCGGAGCGCCTCGTCCACGCGCACGCCACCGCCTTCGATCGGGAGGCCGAGCGCCTTCGGAAGCTCCAGGTTGGGATCGATGCCGACGGCCTCGAGGACGAGGTCGGCCTCCTCGCGCCGGCCGTCCGAGAGTGTCACGCCGACCACGCGCCGCCCGTCGACGTGCCACTGCGCGACCTTGGTATTGGTCCGCACGTCCACGCCCTTGGCGCGATGGATCGTCGCGTAGATCGCACCCACTTCGGTGCCGAGAGCCCGCAACAGCGGCACAGGCGCCGCCTCGATCATCAGGACCTCCTTGCCCATCTGCCGGGCCGAGGCGCCGACCTCGGCGCCGATGAACCCGGCGCCGATCAGCAGCAACCGAGATGCGCCCTGGATAGCCTGGCGGAGCGCCTTGCTGTCGCGCAGCGAGCGCAGCATGAGGACATTTTCAGCGCGCGGAACGTCAGGGAGGCGATGCGGCGTCCCACCGAGTCCGAGGACCAGCGTGTCGAACTCGACCTCGCCGCCACCGTCCACCGCGAGCTTGCCGCCGTTGAGCGAGCCGCCCGCCACCTTGCGGTTTAGCTGCAGCTCGATGCCCTGCTTTGCGTACTCGGACTCCTCGTGAAGGAACACCTTGGGCAGCTCGACCTCGCCGCGCAGGAACTCCTTAGAGAGATAGGGCCGGTCGTACGGCCGGTCGTGGTCGGCGCTGATGATCGTGACCATGCCTTCGAAGCCGCGCTTGCGGAGGGCGAATGCGGCAGCGTCCCCGACGCCACCCCCACCTACGATGACGACCCTTTTCAAGGGCACCTCCAGCTGAAACCGACGAGACTTCAGACGATATTGGAGACCGGGTGCAGCCAGCCGTGCGGATCGGGCGCCACGCCCCGCTGTATCTCGACCAGAGACCGGCGCAGCCGCATGCTGATCTCGCCGGGTTTGCCGTCGCCTACGGTCCATGAGCCATGGGCCGACTTCACGGCTCCCACCGGAGTGATCACGGCCGCCGTGCCGCATGCGAACACCTCGGTCAGGGTGCCGTCAGCGCACCCGGCGCGCCACTCATCGGTGCTGATCCTCCCCTCCTCGGCTTCGTAGCCGAGATCGTTCGCCAGCGTAAGCAGAGAGTCGCGCGTCACTCCCGGCAGCAGAGTTCCCGTCAGCGCCGGGGTCATCAGCCGGGCCTTGCGGCCGGTGCCGAACACAAAGCACAGGTTCATGCCACCCATCTCTTCGACCCAGCGGTGCTCCTGCGAGTCGAGCCAGACCACCTGGTCGCATCCCTGCTCCGCCGCCTGCGCCTGCGCCAGCAGGCCGCCCGCATAGTTGCCACCGGTCTTGGCCGCACCGGTGCCGCCGGGAGCTGCGCGGCTGAAGTCTTCGGACAGCCAGACCGTGACCGGCTTGACGCCGCTCGGAAAGTAGGAACCGGACGGCGAGCCGATCAACAGGAAGGTGACCTCCGAGGACGGACGCACGCCGAGGCCTACCTCGCTGCCGAACATGAAGGGCCTCAGGTACATGCTCTGCTCTGGCGCGGACGGCACCCACGCCTCGTCGATGGTCATCAGCCGGTCGATTGCCTCGATGAACACGCCCTCCGGCAGCTCAGGCAACGCCAGGCGGCGAGCCGAACGCCTAAAGCGCGCCGCATGCATGTCCGGACGGAAGACGGCGACGCCACCGCCTTCCTGGCGAAATGCCTTCAGGCCTTCGAAGACGGCCTGAGCGTAATGAAGCACGTTGACGGCTGGATCGAGCTGCAGCGGCGCGTATCCCACAAGCTCGGCGTTGTGCCACCCGCCCTGGCGGTTCCACGCGATGCGGACCATGTGGTCCGTGAAGACCCGGCCGAATCCCGGGTCGGCGAGGATCTTCTTCCGCTGGTCGGGCGTCAGCCGGTGGGCGGCCGCCGTAATGGTGAATTCGAGGGACGAGGTGTCGATTCCCACCAGGGAAGATTAGCTGTCCAACGCGGGAGGCCGGGCGGTTGAACGCCCGGCTTCCCGAGAGGAAGGAGGGTCGGGCTTAGCGGAGGACCTGGAGCGCCGGGACTGGGACGGCCACCGGGTCGATCACCGGCAGCACTTCAGCCACCTTCTCGATCGGCGCCTTCACCACCGCCAGTAGCGGTAGCCCGGAGTCTCTCCGCCGCGTGCGTCGGGATGGCGCCCCGACATCAACCACAGGATCCAGCATCTGCCGCAGCTCGGATTCGAGGTACCGGTCAAAATCATTCATCTGTATTAGAAACGCCTCCCACAACGGCAAGTACTCAAGGGGAAGACAAGTTTTTTGGAGGCCAGGCGCCCGGCCGGGGCGCCGAAAAGAGAAAGAGCTAGGCCGCGCGCTCGAAAGCGGTCGCCGGCTCTGGGCGCTGCCGGCCGTATAGAGACTCGAAGCTGTAGTCCCCATCATCCAGGTCGTGGGCCAGCTTGACCATCTCGAGCCGGAGCCGGCCCGGACCGAGACACCTGGCGGCCAGCACGACGAACGGCTTCGCTATCACTCTCCGACCTGTTCTGTGCAGCCCATTGCGGTTGATCATCAGCACTTAGGAGAACGCGTCTCGGCGGTGGAGTATTGGGTGGGTGCCGATCTGGTTTTAGAGGTGAAATTCGAGGCGGCAGGCAAAGCAAAACCGGCGACTTTGCCGGTTGAGCTTCCGCCTGGATGGGCGGCGTTCCGGCGCCGGCCCAACCGCCCCCACCACAGTTGGAGGAGCTCCTCTGAAGTAGCCAGCGAGAGCTCCCTCGCAGCTTGAAACGCATTGGAAGGCGCCAGTACCGGCCGGTATCCGTATAGGCGGATTTGTTTACTTCTCGGCTCGGGGACGCCTAGTACAATCCGAGCGAGGGGGGATGACTATCCACAGGCTGGTCATCGACAATGGACGTGGTGTGGTTTCTGAACGCGACCATCTGCCGGGCCACCTCGGTTGGCTCGATTTGAACGAGCGGTCGCTGCTTGCGGGAGGCTGGACCAAGATCGAAAGCCAGCTGGGCCTGGGCACCAGGGTCGAGTTCTGGATGCCGACCGCGTGATGGAAACCAGACGCGCGCAGGTCCTGATCGTCGAAGACCACCAGGTGGTCGCCGATGGTCTGGCGGCATTGATCAACGACCAGGCCGATATGACTGTGGTCGGGCATGCAGGATCGGTGGCGGAGGCGGTCGCGCGCGCAGCCGAGCTGCGGCCGGACATAGTCCTGATGGATTTCAGGCTGCCCGATGGCACAGGTGCGGACGCCGGCATGGAAATCCGCCACATGCGACCGGACACCAAGCTGATCTTCTTGACGAGGGAGGACAGCGAAGGCGCGCGCTTCTCGGCACTCGAAGCCGGCGCGAGCGCCTTCCTGCACAAGTCTCGCGCCGCCACCGAGGTTGTCGAGGCGATCCGGATGGTTGCCGCGGGAGGATCGCTGTACACACCTCGCATCATCTCCGCGCTGCTCAACAAGAGGCGCGAGACGGAGTCCCAGCTCGAGCGGCTGACCGCTCGTGAGAAAGAAGTCCTCAGGATGATGGCCGAAGGCGCTGCCAGCCGCGACATCGCTAGCCGCCTAGGGATCAGCTACACCACCGTCCGCACCCACATCCGCAGCCTGGGCAGCAAACTTGGCGTCCACTCCAAGCTGGAAGCCATCGTCAAAGCACGAGAGCTGGCGCTCGTCGAGTAGAGCGACGGCGGGACGAGGGAAACGCCCTAGTCGCCGACCACCTTGCGGCGACCTGAACCGCGGCCGAGCAGCCTGATCGTCGGGCGCTCAGGCTCGGCCTCGGCCCAGCGGCGCATTGCCTTGTTTCGGCGCTTGTCCTCATACAGGTCCGCGTCGGCAACCTGGTAGACGGCCTGCCAGTCCTGGCCTGGTCGCCACGCGGCAGCGCCCGCGCTCACCGCAACCTGGCCGGGAACCTTGGAGCTGAGGCCGACGTGCTTGATGGCCGAACGCAACCGCGCCGCCACCTCACGCGCGCGCTCGATGCTGGTTTC
>DAITQH010000017.1:10870-31271 GCA_036833175.1 Candidatus Dormiibacterota bacterium | reverse complement strand
CCCTGGGCAAGCTAACGATGGGTGTCGCCGCCATCGCCGTCTTCATCCACTGGTTCAGGACAGAGCACGAGGCCGACCAAGCGTCAGTCGCGGCGCTGCGCCAGCGCGAATAGCCCAGTCCCCAGGCGCGTCTGCAGGAAGGGTCGCTGGATCACCCGGAACGGCAGGGTCGCACCCTGTGTGACGGGGGCGAGCCAGTTCGGCGGCTGCCGCCAATTTCCGCTCACCGCAGTCCTCTCGGCCATAGTGCCCCCCTCCTTTCCGGAGGTGCGCGCGAGCAGGTTGCGCGCCGCTTCGAGCGCGTACCCGAGGGGGAAGCCGTACAGAGAGATCTGGGGCTCCTTGAATCCGGTCTCGACCAGGAGCCTGGCCATCTTCTCGGGCTCGTATCGCCGAAAGTGCCCCGACGCGCGGTCCAACGGGCCGAAGTGTGCCTGGAATGGGGGAGTGCTCAGCATCACCCATCCTCCCGGCCGAAGGTGCTCCCGCCACATGCGCAGACTCTCGGCGTCATCCTCGATGTGCTCGATCACCTCGAAGGCCCCGACCAGCGCGAACAGCGCTCCGGCATCCAGGGCTGTCACGTCGCCGCAGATCACGGTCCCACCCTCCGGCTCGATGTTGCGCCGCGCGATCGCGCAAATCTCTGGACTCGGCTCGATGCCGACGTACCTGTAACGGCGCGCGAGGCGCGCCCCGACAGCACCCAGCCCGGTCCCGACCTCGAGTATGGAGTCGACCTCCGGCAGCCTGGCGAGCGAGCGCGCGATGCAGTCGTAGCGTAGCCATGCGTTGAGGGCCAGGACGGGAAGCACGTCGAGATGTTACTGGCGTGCGGCGCGTGACTTGAGTCGAATCCCGGTTGTGAGGCGCTCGTCAAGCGATTGGACGACGGCGGCAGGCGTGAAAGCTTCGACGGCGCGGCGGTAGGCCGCTTGCCGCAGCGCCCAGACGCGCGCCGGGTCCGAAACGAGCTCTCGCAGGACGTTGGCCAGCGCTGCCGAGTCGCCCGGTGGAACGAAGACTGCAGCCTCTGCAAGGGATGCGCGCTGCGGCTCGGAGTCGGACGTCACGATCGCGCAGCCGGCTGCCGCGCCTTGGTACACCTTGTTCGGGATCACCCGCAACCCCTTCGGGTTGGCGCCGAATATCCCCAGGCAGATGTCGTGATCCGCAACAAGTCCCGGCAGCTTCTCGTAGTCGACCCAGTCGAGCCACTGCACCGCGGGGGACGATCCCGCGAGCCGGCGCGTCAGGTCGAACTCCTGCCCGCGCCCGACCATCGTGAAGCGGAGGAGCCTGGGGTCGGGATCGAGCAGACGCAGCGCTTCGCCGATCACCGGAGCGCCCTGAAGTGGCGTGAAGATCCCGAAGAAGATCGCGCGAAGGGGCCCG
The DNA here is from genome assembly GCA_036833175.1 of Candidatus Dormiibacterota bacterium. GTDB lineage: Bacteria > Chloroflexota > Dormibacteria > Dormibacterales > Dormibacteraceae > Palsa-870. Next base: position 29,876 of record DAITQH010000017.1, on the reverse strand, counting down.
CTGTCGCGAAGGTTCGGCTCGTAGAACCATTGGCGCGGCGCTCCCACATGGACGACGATGGCATCAGTTCTCTCCGGTTCGGGGAGGAGCTGGCGGTGGCCTTCCGTGTCGACGATGACAAGGTCTGCAGCACGCACTGCCGCGCGGTCGAGCCGATCGAGCGCTCCGAGCACGGCTCGAGAACGGCTGCCTCGATCGATCGCGGTGTCCGCGAGGTAAAGAAAGTGGTCGAGGACGATCGGGGTCCGCGGCCACAGCCGCCTGGCGAGATGAACGTCGAAGTGAGCCAGGTAAGGGACGAGGACCACGTCCGGCGCCGGCAGCTTTCGCGCCTTCCGCCATAGCCGCGGCCAGACCTCCCCGACGCGAAGCGCCAGGACCGGGGCGCGCCAGGGCTGCTGAGCTACCCGCACGCGGCTTGCCGTGTCGAACGGGAGCGGGACGTTGCATTCGACGATCTCGTGATTGAGCTCTCGCAGGCCGTCGAACAGCACCTGCACGCGCGGCTGCTCCCAGAGGCGATAGCTCCCGAAGGCGAGGATCCTCACACGGGACTAGACGGGCCTCCCCGCGACGGCCACCAGACCCGAGCCAAGCCTCGTCTCGTGGAATGGCCGCTGGAGAAGGCAAAAAGGCGCTGCAAGTACCGTGATCAGGCTCCCGAGGCGTTCCTTCGGCTGGAACCAGCGCCCGCTGGCCGCCGTCAGGTCCTCCCGCGAGCCATTGGCGCCCGCAACTCTGGCCAGTGCATTCTTGGCCGCGTCAAGGGCGTAACCGATCGGGAACCCATAAAGAAGAACTTGCGGATTGCGCAGGCCACAGGCGAGCAGGAGCTCTCTCATCTGCTCCGGCTCGTAGCGGCGAAAGTGCCCCACCGCCCGGTCGGAAGGCCCGAAGCGGCTCTGGAACGGCGGCACGCTAAGCATCACCCAGCCACCCGGCCGAACGTGCTCAGCCCACGCGGCGAGGGTCTCGGCGTGGCGCTCGACATGCTCGAGCACCTCGAACGCGCACACGAGGTCGAACACTGCGCCGGGGTCGAGCGCGGAGACATCGCCGCAGATGACTTGTCCTCCTGAGGGCTCGATCCGAGTGCGCGCCACTGCGCACGCCGCTTGATCGGGCTCAACGCCGACATAGCGATACGAGCGTGCGAGACGTGCGCCGACGGCTCCCTCGCCTGCACCGACCTCGAGGACGGACTCGATCCCGGAGAGTTCGCGAAGCTTTCGCTGGACGAGGTCATAGCGCAGCCTCGCGCTGAACGTTAAAGGTGGAAGCGGTGCGCTCACCGTGAGTCACTGTAAATGACCGCTGGTATAGCCTGACCTCGATGGTCCGGAAGGGCGTCCTGGTCAACCTCATACAGCTCGTCCAGGTTGCCGCCCTGGTCGGCATCACCATCCTGGTGACTCGTGTAACCGGCGCGCACGGGCGAGGCATCTACACGCTCGCCAGCTCGGTCGCGCTTCTGGCTGCCACAATCACAGCCCTCGGGATCAGCTGGGCGGGTATCTATTACATAGGCAAGCGCCTGTTTCCCCTCGCCGATGTGGCGTCGACCCTGCTCACAGTATCGCTGGCTGCGGCTGCCGTGGCGATGGTCGGAGCGGCGGCCGCGTATCTCCTGTTCGAACACAACTACTTCCACGAGGTGAGCCTGACGGAAGCCCTCCTCATGTTGGCGCTGACTGCATTTTTCCAACTGTCGACAACTACTGCATCGATCCTGCTCGGAATGAACCGCCCGCTCCACTACGCGGCCACAACCATGATCCAGGTGGTGGTGGCGCTGGTGATCCAGGTCATCCTCGCGGTGGCCGGCTCCCTCACCGCGAGCTCGGCGCTCGCGGCGCTCACCGTCGGGGCAGCAGCGAGCACCGGCTACGGGCTTGTGCTCGTCGGGCGCGAAGTTCCCCTTCGGCTCGGACTGGATTCGACGATACTTCGCAGCTTTTTCAGCTTTGGTATCAGAGGCTATGCCGCCAATCTGATGATGTTGTTGAGCTACCGGCTCGATTCACTGATAGTCAACGGGCTTCGGGGAGTGACGAGTCTGGGCTACTACTCGGTGGCCACTGCCATGGCGGAAACACTCACCTACGGAGCTGTCGGTTTCGCCCTCGTCCTTTTTCCGCAGGTGTCATCGGTTGAGCGGAAAGAGGCAGACCGCATCACACCGGTCGTCTGCCGCAACGCTATTTTCCTCACCCTGATCGGGGCGCTCGGGATGTTCCTCGTCAGCCGCCAGCTCATCCTGTTGGTTTTTGGATCGGGCATGATGCCCGCCTTGAACCCACTTTGGCTCCTCCTGCCGGGCATAGTCAGCCTGGCCGCGGCGAGGGTCATCTCCAGCTACCTGAGCGGAATCGGAAAGCCCATCTACACCACTTATATCGCTGCGGGAGCTGTGTTGCTCACCATCGTGCTTGACGTGCTGCTGATTCCGCCGTACGGCATCAGCGGCGCCGCGATCGCCTCCAGCGTCGTCTACACCTGCACGGCTGTGGCGTCGGTCTGGATCTTCAAGCTCGAGTCAGGTGCCGGCTTGATGGAGACCCTTGTCGTCAGGCCCGATGACTTTGCCCGGTACCGGCGCGTCCTCGATTCGACGCTGAGGCGACTGCGCTCTGCAAGCCCAGCACGATCGTAGCCCCATCCGGCGCCACGAGGGCCACCTCCCCATAAATGGGGAGGAGACTTATTTGAGGGTCTTGTTGTACTCCATGTCGAACCACATCGCGAAGAGAAGGAACTGAAGGCCGGCAATTATCAGCATTGCTATCAGAACGATGGTCGTGGTGGCGACTCCTCCCGTGATGATCTTCAGCGCCACCTGCAGCAAACCGAGAAGCGTTCCCACGACCAGAAACCCGATTCCGAAGAAATAGAAGAAGACGAGGGGATGAAAGTCCTTGATCACGTACTTGGTGAACAGGCGATTGAGGAAGCCTCGCAACAGCAGGAAGCTCACAGTGGGCATGACCTTGAAGACGTTCATCGACGATCGTTCACCGACACCATAGCGCGGGTGAGTGGGCACATCGGCGACCCGGAGGTTGCGCACGTTGAGCTGGATGAGGAGGTCGTTGGGATAGCCGTAGCTGTGGTACAGGCGGTCCAGGTCGAGGGCCATGAGCGCCGGGCGCGAGATGGCGGTAAACCCCGATTGCGAGTCGGCAACATGCCAGTACCCCGAGGCGATCTTGGTCAGCATGGAAAGGAATGCGTTGCCGAGGTACCGGACGTGCGGAGTCTTGCGCCAGGCCTCGCCCGTGAACAAGCGGTTGCCCTTGCTGTAGTCGGCCTTGCCGCTGACGACGGGACCGATGATCAGGGCGAGGTCGTTGGGATCCGTCTGGCCATCGCCCGCCATCAGGGCGATCACGTCGATCCCAAGATCGATCGAGCATCGGTAGCCGGCGGTGACGGCCGCACCGACTCCCTGATTCTTCGGCTGCGCGATCACAGTCAACCGGCGGCCCATCCGCCCCTGCCACTCATGCAGGCGCTCGAGGGTGGCGTCCGTGCTGCCATCGTCCACCACGACGACGTGGTCGACGTACTCCGGCATCGTCTCCAGCACCTTGCCGATCTGGCGCTCTTCGTTGTATGCGGGCACGACCACGCCCACGCTGCACCCGCCTTGCACAGGGGTAATCCTACGTCGAGGCTGCGGGCTTGCAGGTTCCGTCCGATGCCATTGGATAGAGAGTGATCCTGTCCACGATGGCGCCGACCCCAGCCCCGGCGGGGACCCAGTAAGTGATCTGGTGGGAAGCCGCGCCTGAGCTCGCGGCCAGCTCCACCTCTCGCATGCCCTTGGACTGCCCAGACCAGGTTGCGCTTGCCACGTTGCCGCCAAGCCCGACGTCGAGGGTATGAGCGCGCCCGTCGCCCGCGTCGTAGACGACCAGCGAGAGGCAGTATTCGCCAGGCGCCTCGGTGAGCGGGTGGCCGGCCACGGCACCCGCGCGCAGGGCAGACACCGCCTGCCCGCGGTCAAACGCAGCGCTGTTGATGACCTCCCAACCCGCGTTTCGAGCAAATCCACGGCGGTAGTTGAGGATCACGTCCGCGAAGAACTCGGCCTCGTACGCGTGACCGACCGCGACCTCGCCGGCCACGAGAGGGGCGCTCCCCGGCGCGCTCACGGTGACCGCATAGCGATCGACGCGAGCCGAATCCGGCAGCAGCAGTGGCACGGTGAAGGTGGCGCCGGCTTGAGAGGTGGCGCCGGCGGGGATGGGAACCGTGAGCTGGGCCTGGTAGGTGGCCCCTGAGGTGAGCCCCACGGCGGTCACGTGAACCAACGCGCCTTGCACCGGCGCCGTGAAGCGGACGAAAACCGCGCGGCCCGCGATGACCCGCGATGGGAGCAGTCCTACCCCTTGGTTCAGCGGAATCCTCAGAGCCTGGTCGACCCGACTCGCATCGAACCGATACAGCTTCCAACCGCTGCCGGCGGCGACGGGTGAGAGCTCCTTCTGGCCGGCGACCCAGTTCCAGCTCGCCACACCGTCCCTCGCCAGATCGGACATCACAAACGTCACCCGGTAACGGAACAGCACTGAAAGCAGGGCGGTGGGATCGGCCGAAGGTGTGAGCGCGTCGGCAACGTCGCCGCGCCGGAGAGCGCCATCGCGCGCCTCGTCCTGATACGGAGTGTGCCCGCGGGGGACCGAGACGATGCCTCGCCCCGTCAGGCCGGCCAGCTCGTAGCTGGTCTCCAGGCCGGCGAGTATGGTGCCCGGACCCGCGGCCTTCAGCGCACTGAGGCGGTCGGCCCACGCATGTGGGAGATCGAGCTGGCGGCTGACATTGATCGAGCGCCCTCCATGTCCGAGGTAGATGGGAATCGGCCCTGCAAGTAGCCCGCCGGCGATCACATCGGCGGTTGCTGCCACGAGCAAGAGCGCCGCCACCAGTGGCACTGCAACTCGGAGCGTCACCGTGCGCACCCTGATAGTTCCGGCCAGCTCCAGCAGCGCCGACAGCCCCCAACCAAGCGACACATAAAGGAGGGGGTTCAGGAGAAAGGCGATCCTGGTCAGGGCATAGATCGCGTTGGAGGAGCCCGTCAGCAGTGGCGTGAGCGACACTGCCGGCACGAACAGCAGGCCGCCCCACAGGAGGGCGGCTCCGGGGTCGCCATCCAGGAGCAGACGGCGCGCCCGGCCCAACAGGCAAGCGGTGCCCACCGTGGTGATGCTGATGAGCCCGCCACCGAACCAGAACCTTGAATCGATGAACGGGTAGCCATGCAGGACTATCACCCTCAGGCGAGGCGCATAGGTGGAAAACGTCGCGTCCAGCGCGAGCGGCGGCAGAGCCGCCAGCAGGCGAACCGCGAGCACCGGCAGCACTACGACCAGCATCGCGACGCAAGCGATCGCAAGCGGAGCAACCGAGCGCAGGTTTCGACGTCTCAAGGCGACAAGGACCGCAATAGCGAGTGTGGCCATCGCCATCAAAACGAGGAACGGCGTCTGGCCGGGGTAGACGGAGCCCGCCGTGAACCCGATCAAGCACATCGGCACGAGCTCACGCCATTGATACCCCCTCCCCCCGTCCGAGGGGAGGGTAGGGTGGGGGGCGTCAGCAGGGATCCGCGCCGGACCAGGCCGGGCGAATCGCAACAGGAAGACGAGCGACAACCAGCCGAGGGCCTGGCCGATACGGTCCGGGTAGCCCATGTCACGCATGTCGAGGTAGAGCCCGACGGCGATGTAGAGGTAGCCCGCAACCAGCGCGGCGGGGGTGAAGCGGGTCACCTCACGCGCGAACGCGGTGAACGACAGCATCAGCAATGGGGCCCCGAGGATTGCCAGGGCCACCCACGCCGGCACGATGCCGCCGATCAGCGAGATCCAGGCCAGCGCCACGTGCAAAGTGCCGCTGGTGACGTCCGGATACGGCATCGTGACGCCGAAGAAGACGTCCTGCGGGATTGCCCTGTTCTCCCTCAGCAGGGTCAGTGCCGCCGCCATGTGGTAGAAGGTGTCCGCCGATTGGCCCAACCACGGACCAGTCGCCAGGACAAGGCCCGCCGCGACCGCGGCGAGCGCGGCCGCTCCTATGTCGAACCCACCGGCTCTTTCCATTGGCGCGGAATGTTTGCGCCACACGATTCGCGCCCCCACTGTGGCGATGGTCGCCAACGCTGAGAGGACCGCGGCGCCGATCATTCCAGTGCCGGTGAGCCATGCGGTCCAGGCGGCGACCGAGACGAGCGACAGACCGATGCCGATTGATGCCGGGAGCACGAGTGCCGGCGAGAGACCCTTGAGGCCGAGCACTGAGAGCAAGCACCAACCGGGGACGAGGAGGCCCGCGGTCAGGATTACTACGTCCAGCAGTGTGTTCAGCGCGAGACCCTGTCGTGTTCCAGGTCAGTCGATGCAACTCCGACTCCGATCGTGCGGTAGGTGAAGCCGGCTGCGTGTAGCGCCTCAGGCTTGAACAACCCTCGCGCATCCACCATCCGTGGCTGTCTCATCTTTGAGGCTGCGGCGCCGAGGTCGAGGTCTTGGTACGCGGAGTGCGCCACCATCAGCACCGCGCACTGAGCACCCCGCAGCGCTTGCATCAGATCGCCGGCGTGCTCGTGCACAAAGGGGTCGTGGACCCGCACTTCGAACCCACGCTCGGTGAGGATCGTAATCAGGGCTGCACTCGGCGAGTTTCGCGTGTCGTCGCTGTTCTCGAGATACGAGTAGCCGAGCACTGTCACCTTGGCGTGAGACTTTGAGTCCACCAGCTCGCCAACGAGATCGGCCACGTGCTTCGGCATGCCGTCGTTGATGCGCCGCGCCATGCCGAGCAGCGATGACTCCGCCGCGGCGCCGAGAGGCGCCGCCAGCAACCACGAATCCTTCGGGATGCAGTGCCCGCCCACGCCACCGCCCGGCAGCAGCACATATCGCCCCGGCACCTTGTTGACCAGCTCACGCACTCGCCACACATCGCCTCCAACGAGCTCGCAAATCACAGCCAGCTGGTTGGCGAACGCGATGCTGACGTCGCGGTAGGCGTTCTCCGCGGTCTTGACGAGCTCGGCCGTGAGACAGTCGGCACGGTCGAGGTCCGCCGCAACGTACGTCGAATACAGCGCGACCATGGCGTCGGCGACCTCGGGCGACGAACCGCCGCAGACACGGCTGAGCGTCCTCATGTTTTGAAGCAGCTTCCCCGGCATGACGCGCTCCGGGCAGTGGCCGAGGTGGAAACGCTCCCCGGCGCGCCCGCCGGTGGACGCCTCGAGGGCCGGCCGTACCACGGTGTCGATCGTGCCGGGCGCGATGGTCGACTCGATGATCACCAGCGCGCCCTTCTTAAGTGCCGGGCCCAGCTGCTCGCAGGCGGACCGCAGAGCCTTGAAGCGAGGCCTGTGGTCGGAGTCGACGGGAGTATCGACGCAGATCAGCACGACGTCCGCCTTGCCCAGGTCCTTGTGCGTGGTGCTCGCTCGCAGATGCTTCGAATCGGTGACCCTCGCCAGCAAGTGCGCGAGGCCCGGCTCGTCACCTTCGATTGGGGAGTGGCCGGCGTTGATCAGCTCGACCCGCTTGGCGTCAATGTCGATCCCGGTCACCTTGAACCCGGCCTCGGCGATCACGCACGCGGCGGGAAGGCCGACGTAGCCGAGCCCGATCACTCCGATCGCAGCTGTGCGGTTCTCGATCCCGGATTTCAGAGAGGAGAGCGGATCTTTCACGAGCGCCCGATGTTGACGACTCGACCCTCGGCTCCGGACTCCACCAGAGCCAAGGCCAGACGCAGCGCTTTGCGGCCGTCCTCGCCTGTCACGATCCCCGAGGCATCGCCCGCGACCGCACGGAGGAAAGCCTCCAGCTCCGATCGCAGCGGCTCGCGTTTCTGGATCGCGTACTGGACGACGGACCCCTCGCTCACACCGCGCAGCATCGTGATCTGCTGCCAGTTGTTGTCCGCCGCCTCGGCGTTCTCATAGAAGTAGAGATCCTGGGTGAGGTAATCGGCGCGGAACATCCCACGCTCGCCTGTGACCGCGAGCTCGCGGATCTTCGAGGGCGTGAGCCAGTTGATCTGGAGGACGCCAACCGATCCGTCCTCGAAGCGCAGCAACCCGCTGACCAGGTCCTCCCTGGTCGTGTGCACCTCGCGTCGCGTCTCGGCGTAGACGCGGACGATCTCGCTGCCTGTCAGATAGCGCATCACGTCGAGGTCGTGGGTCGCAAGGTCGACGACCACACCGACGTCGCGTATGCGCTGTGGAAATGGCCCGAGCCGCCGCGCGTTGAGCTGGAACACACGCCCGAGCTGACCTTCATCAAGCCTTCTCTTCAGCTCGATGACCGCCGGGTTGTAACGCTCGATGTGCCCTACGGCGAGGACACGTTTCGCCGACTTCGCCCGCGCCACGAGGTCGTCGGCCTCGTCGAGCGTGGCGGCAATCGGCTTCTCGACCAGAACATGACAGCCTGCGGCGAGCGCGTCGGCGACCACCGCGTGATGGTTGTTGGTAGGCGCCGCGATGATGACCGCCTCCGGATGCTCGCGCTCGAACAGCTCCTTGTGGGTGTCGTAACCGCGCGTGCCGTGGATGCCCGCGACCTGAAAGGCCGCGTCACGGTTGGCGTCGGCCACTCCGACCAGGTCGACCTCGCCCAGCTCGCGCAGCACGCGGACGTGGTTGCGGCCCATCACCCCAGTGCCGATGACGGCCACGCGAGTCATAGCGCGTTGACGGCAGCCGCTATTCGTTCGAGATCAGCCGGCTCCAGGAGAGGGTGAACTGGCAGCGAGATCACGGACGCCGCGACGCGATCGGTCACCGGCATCTCGACGTCGCCGACGACCTCTTTGATGTGAGGGAACCGGTTAGCGCCCATCGGATAGAAGATGCCGGTGCCGACGCCTGCCTCGTCGAGCCGCTTCACTGCGGCGTCGCGGTCCACGCCCTCGGGAACTCGCACCGTGTACTGGTGCCACACGTGCTCGCGCCCTTCCTTGATGGCCGGGGTGGCGACGGATTCGATCTGCGCGTTGAGGAATCGCGCGTTCGCACGGCGGCGCTCTGTCGCCTCGGGCATCCGGCCGAGCTGCGCGAGCCCGATCGCCGCCAGCACGTCGGTGAGGCGGAAGTTGTAGCCGAGCACCTCGTACTCGTAGCGCCTGCGCATCCCGTGGTTGCGCAGGAGCCTGCACTGGTCCGCGATATGGTCGTCGTCGGTGGTGATCATGCCGCCCTCGCCGCTCATCACGTTCTTGGTCGCGTAGAGGCTGAAGACGCCGGTGCCGAACGCGCCGGCCTGGCGGCCTCCGTAGGTGGCGCCGATGGCCTGGGCGGCGTCCTCGATGATCGCCAGCCCGTGCTTCCGCGCCAGGGCCGAGATCTCGTCCATGTCGCAGGGTTGCCCATATAGATGGACGGGCATCAGGGCCTTGGTGCGCGGTGTGATCACCGCCTCGATCGCCTTGGGGTCGATATTGAAGCTGCCCTCGTCGATGTCAGCGAAGACTGGCGTCGCGCCGGTGTAGAGGATGGTGTTGACCGAGGCGATGAAGGTGAATGGGCTGGTGATGACCTCGTCGCCGGGCCCGATGCCATGGGCCATCAGGGCAAGGTGCAGGCCGGTTGTGCCCGAGGAGGTCGCGATCGCATGGCGGGTGCCCGTGAGTTGGGTGAACGCGTCCTCGAAGGCAGCCACGCGAGGGCCCTGGGCCAGCATCCCCGACTCGAGAACCTCGAGGACGGCGGCCTTCTCTTCGGGCCCGATCCATGGGCGCGAGATCGGAATAGGAGCGTTTGGGGTGGCGACCGCCCGGTTGGGCGGCACGCGAGGTTCCTTAGCCAATTGGACAGGGAAATCCTACGTCACATGTCCCCCCACCCCGCAGAGACGTCCAGAGAGGCGACTATGGCGCTGCCGGCGTCAGTTTAGAGCGCCTTTTGGCAGGCTCGGAGGGCCGCGCAGGCGCGGGTGCCTGTCTGCCGAGCACGTTTCTCGTGTCGACGATCTTCGGTGCGTGTTGGAGTACCAGCGTCCAATCAATCGAATCGTGATCCGCGACGACTACCGCGCATTGCTGGCTGTTGAGAAAGTCGTCAAGATCCGGCACGGATCGGAACTCTTGGCCGCCGACCGTCAGTGCAGGCACATGTGGGTCGTGATAGCTCACAAGCGCCCCTTCCGCAAGCAGGAGTTCGATTATTTTGATCGCAGGTGATTCCCGCACGTCGGCGCTGTTTCGCTTGTAGGCGACGCCGAGAAGCCCAACTCGCGCGCCGTTGATGGCCATGCGGCTTTTGTTCAGGACTGTGGAAACCTTGCGAACGACATAGCTGGGCATACCCGCGTTGATGCGCCCTGAAAGCTCGATGAACTCCGTGGCCACATTGCGCTGACGTGCCTTCCAAGCAAGGTAATAGGGATCGACAGGCACGCAGTGTCCGCCCAGCCCTGGTCCAGGGTAGAACGTCATGAAACCGTAAGGTTTTGTGGAACAGGCCTGGATGACCTCCCATACGTCGATGCCGAACTCGTCGCAGATGACCTGGAACTCGTTGACCAGCGCGATGTTCACGCCGCGGAAGATGTTTTCGAAGAGCTTGGTGATCTCGGCAGTCCGAATGTTCGCAACCGGGACGAGCTTGTCCACAACGCTGCTGTAGAGCGCAGTCGCCACATCCAGACAATTCTTGGTGAGCCCGCTGATTACTTTGGGGGTGTTGTTGAGGGTCCACTCTAGATTTCCCGGGTCGATTCTCTCCGGCGAATAGCCGATGAAGACATCTATTCCTGGCACATAGCCTCGTTGTTTAAAAGCGGGCACCAGGACCTCCTCGGTCGTTCCCGGATAAGTTGTGCTTTCCAGGACGACGAGGCTTCCCTTGGGCATCACTTCGGCCAAGCTCATTGAGGCCGATGTGACGAAGCTGAGGTCGGGCACCCGGTACTCGTCGATTGGCGTCGGCACCGAGATGATCGCCACATCGGCGACGCGAGCGGACGCGAACTCCGTTGTGGCTCGCAGGCGCCCATTGTCGACCAGGCCCTTCACCTGGCTTGACGGCACGTCCCCGATGTGCGAGCGGCCGGCGTTGACGCCCTTCACCTTGTCAAGTGCAACGTCGATACCGATCACGTGATGGCCTACGTCCGCGAACGCACACGCGAGCGGGAGGCCAACGTAGCCCAAGCCAACCACTGCGATGGTTGCTTTTCGATTGTTGACCTTGTCGAGCAGCTCTGCCTTAGGTTCGCGTTTTTGCACCATAGCCCTCAATCCTGGGATGAAGCGCCGAAGCGCTACCGATGCTTCGAGGAAGGCTACACCGATCGACACAGCCGGCCACTCTCAGCCGAAAGACGGGATTAGGGAGAGAGGTGTCGAGCACGGCACCCCGCTTAGACTTGGCGCCTTGAGGCTCTCGTCCCGATGGCAGACCGCACTCTGCGCTGTGCTCCTGTTCTCTGCAGGCCTCGCCTACCGCGCCACCTTCCTCAACCAGGGCTTCAACGCCAGCGACGAGGGCTTCGTGCCCGCGCTGGCTCTGCGGGTGGTCAGGGGCCAGGTCATCTACCGCGACTTTTACTATGCCCTTCCGCCACTGACCGTCTACAAGGAGGCGGCAGTGATGGCGATTCTTGGCCCTGCCTACAGCGTCCTGGCGTCGCGGTGGGTGTTTGCCGCCGAGGTCTCGCTGGGTTCCGTTATCGCCTTCCTGATCATCCGGCGCTTCACCTCACCGTGGCCTGCCTTCCTGGTAACGCTGCCGACCGTTTTTTTCACCACGGTCCTCTACACGTACTCGAACTTCAACTTCGATGCCCAGCTGCTGTTCCTCGTCGCCCTCCTCATCCTCGTCTGGGAAGGGGATCGCGAGCGCCGGCTCATCGTTTTGCTGGCGGGAGTGTTTTGCGGCCTGGCCTTTCTCGCCAAGCCGACCTACCTCGCGATGCCGGTTGGGATCTGCATCCTCGGGGCGCTCAGGCCCTACCTCTCCGGTCCTCGCCGCTGGCCGTTCCTGCTGGCCGGCTTCGCGGCCGTGGTCGGAATCGTCTTCCTCGTCATTTGGGCCGCCGGGCTGTGGTCCCAGTTTCGCCACCAGGCATTTGGGCTCCTGCTGCAAGCACGGCCTCTCCCGTTTGGCTTCTACCTCTATCAGGACTGGCCGCACTGGCTTTTTCAACCGGGACGCGCCATCATCGCGCCGCTCGCCGTGGTCGTCTTGCTGGCGGCGGCGCGACTCAGGCCCTGGCTGGCCGTCGGAGCCGTGGGGGTGCTCGCCGGCGTTCTCGCCGCGTTCGCCATCCCAGCGCTTCCCTCCAGTGTGCTGGGTATTCCGACTAACGGTCAGATGAGCCTGCTGGTCGGTGCCCTGGCGGTGACTCTGTCGATCAACCTTGTCGCTTCCGCGGTCACCGTCGCGGCCAGGTTGCCACGCCTGAGCGCCACGTCGTGGGCGGCCAGGGTCCGGGAGGAGATGTTCCCACCCAGCATCGCGATCATCGCCGCGGTCCTCGAGTACCTGCAGGCAATCGACCTGACGAGCATGCGATTCGCTTACGTCGGCACGTTCATCGGCATCCCGGTGGCGCTCACATTCCTTTATATGGGGTGGCGCGTTTGGGGTGGAGCCGCGACGGTCAGGGTCGCGATTCCGGCCGTGGTCGGCGTCTTCATCGCCCTCGCCGGCGCGGTCGTCACCCACGGCAGCCCGTACCTGGACGGACCACGGGACCTTATGACAGCAGACTTCAGCGCTCCGCGCCTGGCCGGGATCAAGACGCTTCCGGGTAACGCCGCCCACGTCAACGGTCTCGTGGCCGAGATCGAAAAGGACACGGCGCCTGGCGACCGGGTGCTCGTGTTTCCCGACGGGCAGTCCTATTACGTGCTGACGGGCCGTACGAACCCCACGCGGGAAGACTGGTACGACCCCCTGGGGGTCACGCCGGCCATTTCGCGTGAGGCAGTCGCAGATCTCCAGCGTGATCCGCCGACCTGGATCATGGTGCAGGACTACAAGGAGTCGGACCTGCTTCACGCCAGGCCTCTCGACTTCGAGAATGAGAAGGTCTGGAAGCCGATCTACGACTACATCACCGCGGCTTACAACCTGGTGACCACGATTGACGGCGACGTTCGCGTGTATCGCCTGAAGTAGTCGATCGGCAAGGAGTCGTCCGCTCGACCGTCATCCAAGGTACCCGCATGAAGCAGACCCATATCCGGCTCATGAGCGCCAAGTTGGCGGTTCCGGCAAGCACCACGCGGGCCGCCCGGCCGGTTGTCGTCGAAACCTATCAGGCCAGCGGTTAACCTCTGCCGATGCGGCGCCACGTCCTTGCCCTAGGGCTGCTGGCCCTGATTGGCTCCTTGAGCCCGGTCCCGACTGCAGGCGCCTCAACCATCCTGCGGAGCGCCGCCAATCTGCCCACGGGTTCGAGCACCGCCGTCGCGTCCAAATCGATCCAGACGCCAAGCGCCCTGGCCATCCTCGCGAGCCCGGACTATGCGTTGGCCGGGTGGATCCCCGCCGCCTCCTCCAACTTCACGGTGTCCGACCGGCCCGCCTCTTACCAGGTGAACATGATCGTCATCCACGACATCGAGGGCAGCTACTCAAGCGCGGTAACCGCCTTCCAGAATCCGAGCCGCCAGGGCTCCGCTCATTACGTCATCTCGCGCACGGGCCGGATCGCCCAGATGGTGCTGGAGAAAGACATCGCATGGCATGCGGGCAACTGGGACTACAACACTCGCTCGATCGGGATCGAGCACGAGGGTTTCGCCGGTGTGCCGGGTTCTTTCACGCTCGCCGAGTACCGGGCAAGCGCCAAGGTCGCTGCCTCGATCTGCTCGCGGTGGGGTGTGCCCATGGACCGCAAGCACGTCATCGGTCACTACCAGGTCCCGGATCCTAACAACCCAGCGCTCGGCGGAGGCGCGGATCATCACACGGATCCGGGGCCGTACTGGAACTGGACCTACTACATGGACCTGGCCAGCAGGTATGCCAGGTATCTGCCGAGCCTGCCGCACATGGGTCCCGATCCGGCCGCTGCCAGCGCCGAGGGGGGCATAACGCTGAGCTGGCAGCCTGCGCAGTCCTGCACTGCGCCGATTACCGGATACTCGGTGGTCGGCCAGCCCGGCAACATCACGTTGACGCTTGCCGCCACCACCACCTCGGTATGGATCCCCGGGCTCACGGATGGGGTCGGCTACTCGTTCACAGTGACTGCCCATAACGCGCAAGGTCAGTCAAGCCTCACCTCCAACACCGCCGTCGCGGGCCCGGCGTGCACGTCCGCCGCGCTGACCGCCAACCCAGGCGCACCTCAACCTAACGGCACCACCATCCAGTTCACCGCCACCTCGACCAAGTGCAACAGCCCCGAGTACGCCTTCTGGGTCAAGGCTCCAGGAGCCCGCTGGTCCCAGCAGCGCGAATACGGCGCCGCGACGTGGACGTGGAGCACGGTGGGGCTTGCTCCGGGTATCTATCAAGTCGACGTGTGGGCCCGCCAGAAGGGTTCGCGCAACGCCTCCGACGCCTACGCCATCACCACCTACTCGCTCGGCCTGGGGGGTTGCCAAAATGCAGCGCTTGCGCCAAGCGTCCCCTCACCCCAGGTGCAGGGAACCAAGGTCACCTTCATGGCCACCTCGACAGGCTGCACATCGCCTCAGTACAGGTTCTGGCTCCTGCCTCCAGGCGGATCCTGGATCTCGGTCCAGGCGTACGGGGCCTCGACGTGGCTATTCGACAGCAGCAAGTACTCGAGCGGCAACTTCCAGGTAAGCGTGTGGGCCCGCCAGACCGGCGCGGTCAACCTGCACGACAGCTACGTCGCGATCACCTACTGGATCCACGTCGCCGGCGGCTGTGTGGTCACGGCGTTGGACCCAAGCGTCGCCTCGCCGCAGGTCGTCGGCGCGTCCGTGAAGTTCACGCCGCAGCAGAGCGGGTGCACCAGCAACCAGTACAAATTCTGGCTCCTGCCACCGGGCGGGTCGTGGAGAATCGTGCAGGCCTACGGCGTGGGATCGACGTGGACTTGGAACACCGCAACGTACGGCCCCGGCTTCTACGAGGTCAGCGTCTGGGAGGGAACCTCGACCACGCCCAACGCCTTCGAGTCGAACGCGATGATCAGCTTCACCCTCCTCGCCGCCGGCTGCGGGTCGGCGAGCCTGTCCGCGAGCGTCGACCCGCCGCAGAGGCCGGGGACGACTGTCGCGTTCACCGCCTCCGCCACGGGTTGTGCCGGCGCCCAGTACCAGTTCGGTATCGCGCCACCCGGCGGCGCGTTCGCCGTCAAGCGGACTTATGGCGCCGCGACGTGGAGCTGGGACACCGCCGGCCTCGCGCCCGGCACGTACCAGGTGGTGGTTTGGGCGCGCGAGGCCGGCTCGACCGCGGCCTACGAAGCCTACTTCGTCACGACCTACCAGCTGACGGTGGTCTTATGCGACTCGGTGACCATCACCGCCAGCCCGCCGTCGCCAAAGGCGGCTGGCACGCCCGTCACATTCGCGGCGGCGAACACGTCGGGGTGCGCCTCACCGAACTACGAGTTCTGGGAACAGATGCCCAGCGGCGCGTGGAAGTTGGTGCAGTCCTATCGCACAGGCACGACGTTCGGCTGGACCAGCACAAGCGCAGGCAGCTACACCTTCGCGGTCTGGGCGGTCGCGACAGGCTCCTACAACGCCTACGACTCCTACGCGCTCACCACCTTTGTGAGCAACTAGATAGAAATAAGCCCAGCCGACATCGCGGCACTTAGTGCAGCAGCTCCGCGAGCTTGTCGGCGGCGTGTCCATCGCCGAAGAGGTCCGGCCTTTTGGCTATCGGTCGAAAGCCGCGCATCGCTTCTGCGATCCTTTGTGCATCCCCGCCAACCAGAACGTTCCAGCCCGACTCCACTGTCTCGGTCCACTCCGTGCCGTCACGCAGCGTGATGCACGGCTTGGCGAGGAAATAGGCCTCTTTCTGGACGCCGCCTGAATCGGTGACGATCACAGCCGCAGCCTCCTCGAGCGCGAGCATCTCAAGGTAGCCGACAGGGTCGATCACCCGGATGCGAGCCGGCATCGCACCTTCCAACCTCGCTCGAGTGCGCGGATGCAGCGGCAGGACGACTTCCAGCCCCGATTCGCCGATGCCCTGGACGATCGATCGCAGACGCTCCGCGTCGTCGGTGTTCTCCGCCCGGTGCACTGTGGCAAGCGCGAACTGTCCGTGCGTGAGTCCGAGCTTCTTCAGCGTGTCGCGTTTGCGCGCGGCCTCCAGGTTGAACAGGAATGCGTCGTACATGACATCGCCCACGAGGTGCACGCCCCGCTTGATACCCTCGCGCGCGAGGTTGTACACCGCGACCTCCGTGGGGCACAGGAGCAGGTCGCTCACGTGGTCCGTGAGGACTCGATTGATCTCTTCGGGCATGCGCCTGTCGAAAGAGCGCAACCCCGCCTCCACGTGCGCGATCGGGATGTGCAGCTTGGCCGCGACCAGGGCGGCCGCCACCGTCGAGTTGGTGTCGCCGTAGACGAGCACCCAATCCGGCTTGACCTCGAGCGCGACCTTCTCCAGGCCGGCCATCATGCCGCCGGTCTGCGCGCCATGCGGGCCCGAGCCAACGCCGAGGTTGATATCGGGCTCGGGGATGTCGAGCTCGCGAAAGAAGACCTCTGACATGTTGTCGTCGTAGTGCTGCCCGGTGTGGACGAGCACCTCCACATGCTTGCGCCGCAGCACCCTGCTCACAGCCGCGGCTTTGATGAACTGCGGTCGGGCGCCGACCACAGACATGATCTTCATCGGTACTTGAGGGTCAGGAAGTGCAAGTCGGCCAATTCTCCCAGAGATTCGCAGGGCAATAACCAGCCTCGATCAACGTCATATTTGATACGGCAAGTCGGTTGACTTGGGCTGTCCCCCTGAGTAGAGTTCACAGGTCTCGGCCGGCCGCCGCACCACACGCCATGAAACGAATCTTGCACAGTCTTGTCGCCATTGCCGCCGTCGTCACGGTGGTCCTCGGCACCGCTCCGCCCGTCTGGGGCGGAGATGCCGCTCTCATCGAGCCATCTCAGGCCGATGGCACCCACACGTGGGTAATGGCGCAAACCGCGAACGATCTCGCCAACGCGAATACCGCCGTACCGAGGCTGTTCGCCGCAGTGAATACGAAGACGAAGGTGGGGAAGACCCTTACGCCGCGGGCAGCGACCATCCCGCCGCTGCAGCGCGAGGTCTTCGGCTTCGCCTTTGGCAACGCCAGCCTGGGCGACCCGACCTACGGCTACCCGGCCTGGTCGATGAACCTTCTGTCCACGATCGCCTACTTCGGTCTGACTATCAACTGGGACGGCACCATCGTCACGAGCGGGTCCGGCTGGACGACGTGGAACTCTGCGGCGCTGACCGGGATGGTGGCCACCGCCCACGCGAACCACGTGCGCGTGATCCTGTCCCTCAACCTCCACGACTTCAGCGCCAGCTCCAAGAGCACGATGTGCGCCGCGCTGCATCCAACGCACCGCGCGATCACAGTCGCCGCCGCCGTTGCGCAGGTCGCCAAGATGCATGTGGATGGCGTCAACCTCGATTACGAGGGCACGAATACCAAGTGCGCGTACCAGGTGGGCACGACAATTTATGGCACCGACCTGCGTGCGGAGATGGCGAGCCTCGCCAGGGAGATGCGCGCAGCGCTCCCAAGCGCCTACATCGCGGTCGATACCTACTCGGGCTCGGCTGGGGACACTTCAGGCTTCTTCAACGTCACAGCGATGGCTCCCAGCGTGAACTCGTTCTTCGTGATGACCTACGACATGGAGTACTACAACTGGCCCCACGCCCCCCTGAGCTGCACGAAGTTCTGCCTGGGCCCGACCTCGCCGCTCACCACCTACTACTACAACGACACCCACGTGATGGCGCAGTACGTGGCGGCGGTCGGCGCGTCGAAGACAATCCTCGGCATCCCCTATTACGGCCGAAAGGAATGCGTCGCGGGCGTGACCCCGACCACGGCTCCCCCCAATGCCTACCCGGTGAGCGGCTCTGTCGCTTCTGACGGCTACCTCGACGCATCGCAGGAGAACGGCTATTACCTCAACACCAACTACCACAAGGCGCGCGACACCCACGACATCGCAGGAGCGGTGCGCCGAGACACGTGGCACAGCGCGGCCGCCAATTGCACGCGGCAGATGTATTTTGACGACGTCACCTCGATCGGCCGCAAGTACGACCTCGTCAACACCGACAATCTTCTAGGCGCCGGCATCTTCGCGCTGCAGTACGGAGCTGGTTCGCCTGAGCTCTGGGACGCAATCGGCGCCCACTTCACCCACCCGTTCGCGTTCACCGCTGTCGACGCCACCCAGGTCAGCACTC
Source organism: Candidatus Dormiibacterota bacterium (assembly GCA_036833175.1). Lineage (GTDB taxonomy): Bacteria > Chloroflexota > Dormibacteria > Dormibacterales > Dormibacteraceae > Palsa-870. The sequence continues at coordinate 11,473 of DAITQH010000017.1, read as the reverse complement.
AATACACGGTGACGGTCGGCGCTTACTACGGAGGCGTCATGTCCCGGTTCGATCTTTACTCGTACGACATGACCGCAGGCAAGGGTTGGTTCACCGAAGCGTTGAACGTTCCGGCAGCGCCCGCCGGGACTGGGACCTGGACCGCACCCGTCACGGTTCACGGCTATCCCGGGCACAAGTACGAATACAGATCCAGGGCGTGGTCGCTCAACGGGCTGGGCTCGCCCTGGTCCGCGCCAGTCGTCACGACGGTGGCGCTGACCGCCACCAGTCCTCTCGCGTTCAAGGGCCTGTACGCCCTGCGCAGCGATGGTTATCTGAGGCCGTACACGAGTCCGCCTGTCGCCACCTGGCGGTACTGGCCCGGACTGAACATGGCCCGCGCCGCGCACCCACTGCCTGGTACGACCTCGCCTGCAATCGGCGCTGTGCTGAGCGCGCATGGCGTCCTTGTGCCTTATGGCGAGGCTCTGGCGTTGCACACCTCTGTCGGTTGGACGGTTGACATGGCCCGCGACTTCGCGTTCCTGCCCAACGGCACCGGGGGATACGTGCTCGATAAGCACGGCAGCCTGTGGCCGTTCGCGGTCGGCTCAAACCCTG
>DAITQH010000017.1:0-10860 GCA_036833175.1 Candidatus Dormiibacterota bacterium | reverse complement strand
CCGCCGGCGGCCCACGGCAACCCGGTCTGGCCGACGCTGGATCGCGCGCGCAAGGTCGTTATCCTGCCCGGCGGGACAGGAGGCTACGTGCTCGATTACACGGGCGCAGTCAGTCCGTTTGCGATCGGCCGCAACACGGTCCCTGCGAGGCCGGTCGTGACCAGGCGCTGGACCTTCGACTTCGCCCGCGACATGGTCTTGATCCCCGGCACCAGCTCGGGCTACGTTCTCAACGGTTACGGCGGGCTGTATCCGTTCACCGCGCCGGGTGAGACGACGCCGGTGGTGCCTGCAAACGCGCCCTATTGGTCGGGCCACAACGTGGCGCGAGGTGTCTTCCTGCTCCCAGGTAGCACTGCAACGAGTCCGGGCGGCTTCATCCTCGACTGCGCCGCGGGCCTGACAGCATGGGGTAACGCGCCGGCGGCCAGCGTCAGCGGGACGTGGGTCTGCGGTCAGGCGAAGGCGATCACCGGCGGGTAGCCGGCCTCACTCGCTGAGCTGCTTGTAAATTTCGATCGGGATGGCTTGTGTCCTGCCGCAGGCTGGGCATTCCATGGTCATGGCGACGCCTTCGACGCCGGTCTCCTTCAGCTGGTTGCCGCACATGCAGGAGAACCCCTTGAGGCGGGCAGGGTTCCCGTATACCAACCCGTGGTCGGGCACGTCGCGCGTTACCACCGAGCCCGATCCGACCATCGCAAAACGCCCGATCGTGATCCCCGGAAGCACGACCACCCCGCCGCCCACCGACGCGCCGTACCTGATGAGGCCCTCGCTCGCCGTCCAATCAGCCTCTGACTTGAGCGTGCCGTCGGGGTTGATGGCGCGAGGATTTTTGTCGTTCAGCAACATCACCCCAGGGCCGAGGAAGACGCCGTCCTCCAGGTTGAATCCTCGGAAGACGAACACGCCGTTCTGCAGCTTGCACCGGTCTCCGACGCGCACATTGGCATCGATATAGACGCCCTTGCCGATGATGCACTCGCTGCCGATGACCGCGCCCTCGCGCACCTGCGCCTGGTGCCACACTCGCGTGCCCGGGCCGAGCTTCGCCGCGTCGGAAACCACCGCGCTTGGGTGGATGCTCACCTGCTCTTGGTCTCGCATCAGGCTCAGACCCCGACGTGCTCGAGCGCTGGTACCGCGCCCCTATGCCTTCCGCGAAGACCTTCGCTGACCAGGAAGAGGAGGCACAGGACGGGAATCAGCCACAGGCCGCTGGAGAGGATGGTCCCCAATACCCCCGCACGCGGTGGCAGGGTGGCGAACAGGAGGACACTCGGGCCGTAGCAGGCGATGAGGAAGGGCTTGGCCAGGAAGCCGCGGATCAGCTCCATCAACAAGCCGAAGAACACGATACCGACACAGGCCAGGACCACTCCGGCGTAACCGAACTCGCCCCAGCCGTCGGAGATCACGCTGCCGTAGGCGCTCACAGTGGGCAGCGTCAGCGCATGTCCGCAGTACATCCAGAGACCGACCAGGTTGGCGGGATTGCGGTAGCCCTTCGCAAGCACCTTCCATGGCTCCCAGCCAGAACCGTTGAGAAATGGATGCTGGGCAGGAAAGTACGCGAACCACCCATAAGTGACCTCGGCCGGCACGACAGCGATCCGGCGCACGGCGATGTCCTTGAGGCTCGCCGGCATGTTCCTCCAATCGAATGGCACCACGCGGGGAGCGACGTAGTTCTCGCAGCCGGGGGCCGGCGTGGTGATCGTCGGGTCGTAGACAGGCGTTGTGCTCGGCGGCGGAATGTGAAGCGCTTTATGGACGGCGGTCGAGACGCCGGCGGATTGATTGATGGCGAGCGGCCCGAGCAGGCTGATCGCCAGTCCGCCGATGACGAGCTTTGACCAGATAGGGCGGTTGTCGCGCACCGCGATGGCGATGAATGGAGCGGCGAGGAACAGGAGCGACGGAAACTTCTCCAGCGTGGATGTGACGTAGATGAAGCCGAAGATGCCGATGAATATCGCCATGGGTCGCCATCGCATCAGCACGGTGAGGGCGAAGAGGATCGGGAACACGATGCCCTGGTTCCAGTTGAAGATGTATCTCACGATCGTCGGCGCGGGCAGGAACTTGTCGGCCGCCTCGCGATCGTAGTTCGGCTGCAGAGGATTGGAGAAGCCGGTCACGAGGTCCCAGGCCGGAACTCGCGGCATCAGGACAAGGTGGATTACCGCAAGCGCAACGGCTATCAGCGTCAGGCCGATCAACCACTTGCGCAGCAGGGAGTCGTTCTTGCCGTCTCGGCCGCCACGCGGGCGCTCGCGCGCGGCGAAGAAGGCGACTGTGCGTGCCTGGAGCGCTTTGAACCAGGTGCTGAGGATCAACACCTGGAATCCGACAAAAGCGATGTTGGCAATCGCGATCGATATGTAGAGGTGGTCCTTTGGCGCGCTGGCGAAGCCTTCTGGAAACAGGCTCTCCGGCGTCACCACAAATGGGCGAAGGAGTGTTGGAATCGGGATCAGAAGGATCCACGCGATGGGCACCAGCACGGCGACTGTGATCGCGCCGCGCGCGCGCCATATCGTCCAGGCGGTGCTTGCGATGAGGAGCAGCAGGGTGCTCCACAAGAGAGCGTCACTCAAGAGGGCAGGCTCATAGTATCGGCTCGGCCGCGTCCTCGGCCACGACGTCGAGCTCAACCTCCTTCGTCGACGCGGCAGGCAATGGCCTATGCGTGACGCGCCAGATCTCGATCACCGTCAGCGCGCCCAGCAGGTACAGGCTCACCACGAAGACAGGCACTACCACCGTCGCCGGGTCCATCCAGATGCGCAGGATCAGGATCAACGCGACAAAGAATGCGAAGGCCACGCCGACGTTGATGGCGTTGATCGGGCGCTTGTGCCGCGCGTCGATGACGGTTCGAAGGCTCATGTATATGCCCCAGGGCAGCGCGCCCAGCATGAGCACCCTCAATGTTGCGACCGAGCCCGCGAAGGCCGGCCCGAGGTAGAGGTCCACGATCTGGGTCGCGAACACCTCGAAGACCACTATCGCGATCACGATCAAGCCAACCGCCACCCGGGCGACGATGAAGACCTGCCCCCGCAGTTGGTCGATGGAGCCCGCGGCGAGCAAACGCGATGCAACCGGCAGGAGCACGAATCCGACGGGAAAAACCGCCACCGCGATCATCCCCAGAGCGGCGATACCGAAGGCAATGTTGCCGGCGACAGTGATGTCCGACACGTGCGCGACCACGATCCCTGGCACTGCAAACATCACGAGCGCGAGGAGGTCGCCTGGCGCCCGCGGCACGCTGTATCGAGCTAGCTCCGACGCGTGTTGGAGCGGCTTGTTGATCGACATCGGTGTGATGGCCAGCGCGACGAGCGACAGCCCAGCCCAACCGCCGCCGATCACATACAGAAGTTCGCTGACCGATCCCCTAACAAGAAGTGCCGCGCCGAAGGGAAGCAGCACATGGACCACGACCCTTAGCACGTTGGCTTGCAATATCTGCAGGTGGCCGCGGAAGTTGCCGTACGCGACAGCGAAGAGGCCGTTGCCCGCCACCATCAAAGCCAGCGGCGCCACCAGAGGCGTGAAGGTCGTGGAGCCGAAGAAGAGCTCGGCCCAGAAGCTCTGAAAGGCCAGGAGGACCGCGCTCAACACTGCACAGGCGACCGCCAGCAACCCCAGCGCCGCCGGCAGATAGGCACGTTGCTCCGTCGGCCGTTCCGCAGCGTAGGCGACGAACCTGGCGACCGCGATGTCGAGGCCGATGGCCCCGAGCGGCAGCAGGAAGGCGAGCGTCCGCCGCGAAAGCGCGTACTCGCCGAATCCGCGAGGGCCGAAGTGGTCGGCGACCAGGCGAAATACGGCCAGGTAGCTGAGGATGAAGAGGCTCTCCGCCGCGAAGGTCGTCAGATAATCGCGGCGCTGGTTAAGGCGAGCGCCCGCGTTGCTCCCTCCCATCGACGGGGGGAGGGTTGGGGAGAGGGGCGGGCGTGCAGTCAACCGCCGGAGCCTAGCCGCCGTCGCTCGGTGACACCTCGGAATGCTTGGCGCGCTTGGTGGTAGGCTCCTCGGCCGGCCGGCGGCGCCCGGTCTCGCGGACCGCATTCTTGAGCGCCTTCTCGAGCTGGTCGGCGCGGCCCTCGCTCGCGAGCTGGGTCAGGCGGTCGATCGTCCAGTCAAGGTCCTGCTGGCTGATGCTGGCCGGCGAGACCACCTCCATGATCGCGGGGTTCACCGTGGGACGGACACCCTCGTCGGCGGCGAGCAGCTCCTCGGTCAGGCGCTCGCCCGGCCGCAGCCCGGTGAAGACCAGCTTGATGTCATCGCCAGGCCGCAGGCCCCGCGATCGGATCAGGTCCAGTGCAAGGCTTGCGATGTTGATCGGCTCGCCCATGTCGAGCATGTAGAGGTGGCCGGGCCTGGCGATCATAAGCGTCGATAGGACAAGGGCGACAGCCTCCCGGATGGTCATCATGTAGCGCGACATATCGGGGTGGGTGATGGTCACAGGCCCGCCCTCCTGGATCTGCTTCTCGAAAAGTGGAACCACGCTGCCCCGGCTTCCGACCACGTTTCCGAAGCGGACCGCCCAGCACGCCATCTCTCCCTGGTAGGCGAGGATCATCTGCTCGCACAGGCGTTTCGTGCAGCCCATTACCGAATGGCGTGCGACTGCCTTGTCCGTGGAGATGAGGATCAGGCTCTTGACCCCGCACGCCTCCGCGCAGCGGATCACGTTTCGCGTCCCGACCACGTTGGTGTTGAACGCCTGGACCGGATGGTTCTCGAGCAGAGGCACGTGCTTGTAGGCGGCAGTGTGGAAGACGATGTCAGGCCGCTCGTCCGCGAACACCCCGAGCAGCGACTCGCGTTCCACGATCGAGATCAGGGCGCTGCGTATGTCGAATTGGGCGTCGACAAGCAGCTCCTCGCTGATGTCGAAAAGCCCGCTCTCGTTGTCGTCAAGCAGGACCAGGCGTCGTGGTCCTGCTTTCGCTATCAGCCGGCTGAGCTCGGAGCCGATCGAGCCCGCGGCGCCTGTGACGAGCACAGTGCGGCCTCGGATGAGCTCGCCGGCCTCCTTCAGCTCGAGCTTGCGTTGCTTCCGGCCCACGAGGTCGTCGGCGCTGAGCTGGCGCATCGGCCGCGCCCGCCGCTCCGGGAACCACTGGTCAGCGACCGAGAGGATGAAGATCGGTTTCTCGGCGGCCAGGCAGATGCTGATGAGGTCGCGCTGCTCGGAGACTGGCGTGCCCTCCAGGACGAAGGCGACACCATCGGCCTGGGACGACTTCAACCAGTCGTCGAGCGCGCCGACGTCGCCGAGCACCGGAATGCCCAGGACGGTTTTGTGCTGCTCGTTTGGCTGGCGGGTGACTATCGCGATCGGCTTCCAATCCGGGTTGGGGTGCTGCGCCAGGGCTTTGACCGTGGCGTAGCCGTTGCTGTCCTGGACCACGACCAGCAGTCGCTTGCTCGACGCAGGCACCCGCGACAGGAGGCGCGGCAGGAGGCGGAAAAGGCCGATGCCGATCACGATTGCAGGCGTTGCCAGCAAGGGGACAGCGAGGCGGTAGGGCCTCTGGTAAGCCGGCATGATGGCGTTGGCGACGGTGATCAGGAACGAGGCCTCGGTGACGGCAAGGCCGATGGCCATGGCATCGCTTAGCCCGGCGACGCTCCAGACGCGGCGGTAGAGGCGGAAGCGGGCCTCGCCGGCGCCCATGGCCAGGGCCGCGATGAGCATCGTGACGGGGAAGGGGGGGCCCTGCGGGAGGCCAGGCTGGCCGCCGTAGCCGAGGTATTGGAACGATTCCAGGAGGACCCAGATGATGAGGACCTCCCCGATGAAGGTCACTCCGTTCAGGCGCACCCAGACATCCGCCCGTCGGAGGAGGGAGGGGCGTTCGTTCGCGCCGACCATAGACGGGTCGCCGGGCGGCTGGATCTCGATGGAAGACACCGGCACGGGCCACGGTACCCGCCTCAACCGCCTGCCGTCAAGGCCCGGAGAGTAGCCGGGCCGGTCGCCTCCCTCGCCCGTTGGGGGTCTGCGCCTCCGGCGCGGGAGGCATTCGTTAGCGCCGGAGGGCGCTGATGAGCTGATTGCGGGCTATGCAGAGCTCTAACTGTCGCGAACCCGATCGCCGCCACCAGCCAGAGCTCGACGCTCATGTCGTTCTTCCAGTAGGGCGTATCGAATGCGCCATGGACTGCCCAGATTACGACCGTGCCGAACACTCCCCAAAGTAGGGCTCTTTCGAACCCGCTGGCCACGGGCAGCGCCCGCCAGGCGCTCACGAGCAACTTGACGAAGATGTAGAGGAAGGTCACGAGGCCGAGCAGGCCGAGCTCGACCCAGAAAGACAGATAGAGGTTGTTCGGGTAGTTCGTCGGGAAACCGTGAAGCCTGTACACGTAGCCGCCGAGCCCGACTCCAAGGATTGGATGGGCCGCGATCATGTGCAGCGTACCCGTGTAGATGGTGGACCTGTTCTGTAGCGTGTAGTTCAAGGCCGCGTATGAGAAGCGGGCCTTCATCAGCGGTGTGGTCGAAGCCACGACCACAGTCAGCAGCACGGCCGCCGCCGCGACGACTCCGATGACGAGCAGCGGCCTGCGCAGGTCAGGGCGCGCCTTGACGACCGTTAGCAGGGCGAAGATCGCAAGCGCGAGGAAGCCGCCGCGCGAAAAGGTGAGGACGAGCCCTGCCGCGAGAACCAGCATCCAGACCAGCGCGAGGCGGCGATCGCGGCGCTCATCGGAGAAGAGGACTAGCGCGACCGCGAAGGCCATTGGCGGCTCGAGGAACAACGCCACCGAGTTGGAGCTTGTGTAGATGGCGCTCGGCGGCGCGCCGAAGTGAATCGTGTGTTGCAGCGCGGCGGCCACGAAGGCGCCAATATTCAGCGCGGCGAAAATTGACGTGCCGATGCCCAGGCCAAGCAGGAGAATCCGGAAGTCGCGTCGACGCCCGAGCAGGTCGGTGGCAACGTAGAAGAGCGCGACCGGCTCTATGAAGTACGCCCTGTAGAGCCCTAACGCCGCCCGATGGTCCTTCGCGACCAGCACGGAGATGAGCCCGGCGAGGATGAGCAACACGATCGCGATGTCGTATGGAGTGCGGATCGGCCGGAGCCGTCCCTCTCTCCAGCGCGCCACCAAGTAGAGAGCGATCGTCGCCAGAACGAGGTTCTCGAGGAGCGTCGTCGGTAGAGGTCCGTACGACCACCGCGCTGCGTACAGCGGCAGGCACGCCGCGGTGAAGGCGAGCAAGCCTCGCGAGTAGCCGAGCAGGCGCGATTCTGGCTCGATCAATCGTCGATTGGCGTGGCGGCTGGGGCGGGCTCGAGTTTGAGCTTCGCATGAGCGGCGATGCTCCCGATTGCAACGAGCTGGATCGCGGCAAGCACCCAGAACTCGACGCTCATGTCGTTCTTCCAATAAGGCGAGTCCACAAGGCCATGAACCCCCCACAGCACGAGCGCGCCCAGCACTCCCCACAGAGCGACTCGATACAGGCCATCAGTTTTCGGCCATGCGCGCCATCCGCGCCAGAGCAATCCAAAGAAGATCACTGCAAACGCGATAACGCCGAGCAGCCCGAGCTCGACCCAGAAGGTCAGCCAGATGTCGTGGGGGTACGGCTGGGAGGCGACCTTGCGGAATATGTAGTCGAAGCCGCCGAGGCCCATGCCGAAGATCGGATGCTCCTTCAGCATGCGAATGGTCGCCCCGTAGATCTGAAAGCGGCCGACGAGCGAATTCTCCCAGGTGGCGAGGCGCAGGGCGATCAGGGGGAGGCGCGAAAGCAACAAGGCCGCCACGACCAGTCCGGCAAGCACGTACAACCGCCGCCGGCCGATGCTCAGCACGACCACCAGTCCCAGCACGACCAGTGCGAGGAACGCGCCCTTGGACAGCGTCAGCAGGAGCGCCACCCCAGTGATTGAAAGCCAGGCGGCGCCGATCCACCTCCACCGCGGCGCGTTGTCATATAGAAGTAGGGCGACGGCGAACGCCACCGGCGGCTCGAGGTACATCGCCACGTAGTTGGCGTCGCCGTACAGGGCGTTCGGCGCGCTGCCGACGCGGAAGTGGTGGTTGAGGAGGGCTTGCGCCACGGCGATCAGGTTGAGAATCGCGAACAGGGATGAGCCGATAGCCAGGCCGAGGATGGCGCGCCTGAGGTCTTCCGAGCGGCGCAGCAGATCCACCGCGACATAGAAGATCAACACAGGCTCGATGAAGAAAGCGCGGTAAAGGCCGATCGCGGCGCGGGTGTCCTGCGGAATGAACACCGAGATGGCGCCCGCGGCGATCAGGAGCAGGACGGGGATGTCGTAGGGAGTGCGGAGCGGGCGTCGCATGCTCCCATCCCGCCACCTGGCAACCACATACAGGCCGACCGTGATGATGATCAAGGTCTCGAGAAGAGTGGTCGGCAGCGGACCGTAGTGCCACCGGACCACGTACAGAGGCAGCGCTCCGATGGTGAGGATGAGCATCCAGCGGCTGTAGCGAAGAAGGGACGTTTCGGGGGCCTCTGACACCGACGTCCCCATAGTATTGGCGTTCATCGTCCTACCGTCTCCTCGAGGAGCTTGACCAGGCGCGCGGCGATGTCGTCGCGGTCGAAGTGCTCGACCACATATCGGCGGCCCTGCTCTCCCAAGCGCCGCGCGAGCTCGGGATCAGCGGCGAGCTTCTCCACCGCCTGCTGCAAGGCGCCAGCATCCTCCGGTTCCACGACAAGTCCGCAATCGGCGGTTTCCACCAGGGCGGCTGCCTCGCCCCAGAGCGGGGCGACGATCGGCCGGCCCGCCGCCATCGAGTCGAAGAGCTTCGAAGGCAGCGCCGTCTTGAAGAGGTCCAGGCGCCTGAGCGGTATGACCGTCGCATAGACGAGTTTCAGCAGAGCCGGCAACGTGGAGGTCGGCTGGATGGGCAGGAATCGAACGTTGGAGATCCCTTCGGCCTGGGCCTTCGCGACCAGAGCGGCCTTATCGGCGCCATCGCCGACGAACACATACAGGACTTCAGGGTTCCGTGTGAGCTTTGCCGCCTCGAGGATGACGTCGAGCCCCTGGGCCAGCCCGTGCAGCCCCGCGTACATGAAGACCTTGTGGCCGTCGAGCCCAAGCTGGCGTGAAAGCTCGAGGTCGGACGTCGCCGCCTGGTACGCGGCTGTGTCGACGCCGTTGGTGAGCAGAAAGAGCTTCTCGCGCGGGACGCCCCGCGCCGCCAGCCTCTCCAAGATCCCCGGGGTCGGCACTGTGATCCGAGCGGCTCTTCGATAGATGTGGCGCTCGAGCATCTCCGCGATGCGGATGGCGAATCGGTTTCGTAGGATTCCCAGCTCGACCGCCGATTGCGGCCAGATGTCACTGACGTTGAAGATGAAGGGGGCGCGCTTGAGCCGCGCGAACCACAGAGCGGCCAGACCCGTGAAGAGAGGAGGTGACTGGACGTAGATCACGTCGGTTCGCCCCAGCTTTCGGGTGGCGAGGAGGCTGGAGACAGGGAACGACATGTAGTTGAGAATCCGGCCGAGGAACCCCCGGCTGCGAGTCGCGAACACCCAGGTCCTGAGCACCCGGATCCCGTCGACGCGGTCCTCCATGAAGAGCATTCCCCGGTAGCCCGTAAAGACCACGCCGGCGGGGTAGCTGGGAAATCCAGTCACCACCGTCACTGCCTGGCCGGCCTTGATCAGGCGCTTGGCGAGCTCGTGCAGCCTCGTCTGAGCGGGACCGACCTCGGGTGGAAAGTAGTGGGTGAGAAACGTCACCCGCAGAGGTGTTTCGATGCCCGCCATGCTGGGCGCCATCATAGGTAAGCTTGGCAATCGTGCCGCCACGCGACCTTTTGAGCCGAAATCTCTATCAGGGAAGGGACCGCGCCGCGGCCCGCTCCTTCCTGTATGCGATCGGCTTGAAAGCGGAAGACATCGACAAGCCGTTCATCGGCGTTTCCAACGTCTGGTCCGAGACGATGCCATGCAACTTCGGGCTGCGCGAGCTCGCCGTGCCGCTGAAGGCAGGGATCCGCGCCGCGGGCGCCAACCCGATGGAGTTCAACACGATCTCCATCTCGGACGGCATCACTATGGGCAGCGAGGGAATGAAGACCTCCCTCATCAGCCGCGAGGTCATCGCCGATTCCATCGAGCTCGTCGCGCGCGGCCACATGTTCGACGCGGTGTTTTGCCTTTGCGCGTGCGACAAGACGATCCCCGCCTCGGCCATCGCGCTCGCGCGCCTCGACCGGCCGGGAATGGTGCTGTACGGCGGCTCGATCATGCCCGGACGCTTTCGCGGGCGCGACGTGGCGGTGGGCGACGTCTATGAAGCCATCGGCGCCGCGGCCGCGGGAAAGATCACTGATGCCGACCTGGCCGAGCTCGAGGCGGTTGCATGCCCTGGCGCCGGCGCCTGCGGCGGCCAGTACACCGCGAACACTATGTCGATGCTCATGGAGGTCATCGGCCTCTCGCCGGTCGGCTTCAACTCCATCCCCGCCACCGACCCGGCCAAGCACCCCGCTGCCGAGGCCATGGGGCGGCTCGCGCTCCAGGTCCTCGACCAGGACCTCCGGCCTTCGCAGATCCTGACCCGCCGGGCGTTCGACAACGCAATCGCCGCGGTGGCCGCGAGCGGCGGCTCGACGAACGCCGTACTGCACCTCCTGGCGCTGGCTCGCGAGATCGGTGTCGACCTCGCCATCGACGAGATCGATCGCATCAGCCGCCGCACGCCTCTGCTTTGCGACCTCAAGCCCGGTGGGCGGTTCGCGGCGGTCGAGCTGCACCGGGCCGGCGGGATCGCCCTGCTCACGAAGCGCTTGATCGAAGGCGGCTACGTCGACGGCGACGCCCTC
>DAITQH010000016.1:0-32523 GCA_036833175.1 Candidatus Dormiibacterota bacterium | reverse complement strand
CCCATCGCCACAAGCATCATCCTGTCGATCGTGCTCACCGTGGTCCTGAGCATCGTATTCCGGCAGCGGTAACCGTCAAAGAAACAGACTTGCAACGCGTGCCGGGGAGGCTGTGCCTGGCACCGTTGTTCACTGCGTCGGTAGACTGATCGGCTGCCGTGCAGTTAGTCCTCAGCTGGCCAGTCCGCCTCATCATCATCGGGATTCTGATTTTCTCGATCTTCGTCGACGGCGCGGGCTACTTCTACAGGATCGCCAACCATTACCCGCTCACGGGTAACGTGGCCGGCCTCCCACCCAACTTCGGCGGGTTGCAGCTTTACATCCACCGCGGCCTGGACCTCGCCGGTGGAACTCACCTCGACTACCAGCTGACCAACTTCCCACCCGGGCAGTCTCGAGCCGACGTTCAACAGCGGACGATCCAGGTCATTACCAGGCGCGTGAACTCCCTTGGCGTGAGCGAACCCGAGATCCGCGGGGCGGGCACCAACAACGACCGGATCACAGTCGACCTCGCCGGCGTCACGGCCGCCCAGGCACAGAAAACCATCGGCGCGGTCTCAAAACTCGTGTACACCAAGTGGGTCGCCGACTCGAAGGTCACCAACGGGCCTGAGCCCGGCTACAAGCCGGCGTTCGTGGGGCTCACCGGTGACGACATCCAGAGCGCCACAGCCGCGATCGACCAGAGCGGCGTGAGCTGGGTCGCCAACATCAGCTTCACGTCCCGCGGCGGCACTGTCTTCGACAACCTCACGCGGGACAATGTCGCCGCCTGCCCCGGCACCGGCACTGACTGCCCCCAGCGTCATCTCACCATCTGGCTCGACCTGACTCAGACGGACATCGACAACTGGGAAACCCCGACCTATGTCTCGAGCGTATCCGCGCCCTACGACACAGGATGTCTTGCAGCGCAGACCCCCAACACCATCTGCGGCAAGTTCCTTACCGACCCGACAACGCTTCAGGAGATCTCCGGCGGGCAGGCGACAATCAGCGGCAACTTCACGCAGGCGAGCGCCGGCGACCTGGCCACCGGCATCAACTCCGGTTCGCTCCCGGTGGACCTGCAGGTGCTGGACGTGACGCAGGTGGGCTCGACGCTGGGCGCTGAATCCGTGAAGCTCAGCCTCGCCGCCGGGCTGCTCGGCCTCTCGATCGTCGTGATCTTCATGATCATCTACTACCGCGTGCCCGGGCTCCTGGCGAGCATCGCCCTGCTGTTCTATGCGGGCGCCGTGCTCGCGGTCTTCAAGGTGGTGCCCGTAACGTTGACCCTGGCCGGCATCACCGGGTTCATCCTCTCGGTCGGTATGGCCGTCGACGCCAACGTGCTGATTTTTGAACGCTTCAAGGAAGAGGTGCGGGCCGGACGCACCATTCCCGCGGCCGTGGACGCCGCCGTCAGGCGCGCATGGCCTGCGATTCGCGACTCGAACACGTCGACGCTCATCACCTGCGTCATCCTCGGATTTGTGGGCCCAGAGCAGGTGAAGGGCTTCGCCATCACGCTCGGCATCGGTGTCGTCGCGAGCCTTGTCTCGTCGATCGTCGTCACGCACAACCTGCTCGCGATCGTCATGACAGGTAGCGCCCTGCGGCGGCCGGCGCTCATGGGAGTCGACCGCAGTGTCCGAACTGTCTGACGTCGAAGCGTCGGAGCAGGCCCCTGACATAGTCGTCCCGCAGGAGAAACCCAGGGAGGAGAAGGCCGAACCGCCGCGCGTCGAACCCCGGGTCCGCAGGCTAAACATCATCGGCCGGCGCAACGTCTTCTTCGCGATCTCGCTGCTGATCATCATCCCCGGCATCCTGTCGATGGCGTTCAAGGGTTTCTTGCTCGGCATCGACTTTGCCGGCGGCACGGAGTTCACAGTCAACTTCTCCAACAACCCGTCCGTGGCTGCAGTGGAGAGCGCAGTCGCCGCGGATCCTCTGACGACCGGTGGCACCGTCATCTCCACTGGCGGCACGGGCTACATCATCCGCTCGGCGCCGCTGACCCCTCAGCAGCAGCAGCTCGTGGAAGACGATCTGACTCGGCGCGTCGGCCCGATGGTCGTGCAGCAGGTTCTCGAGGTCGGCCCCACGATCGCCGGCGAGACCATCACGTTCGCGCTGCTCGCGCTGGTGCTTGCCTCGGCCGCCATCCTGTTCCTGCTCGCGATCCGCTTTCGCAACGTGCCCGGCGGATGGCGCGCGGGCTTCCAGTTCGGCGGGTCGGCCCTCGCCGCCCTCTTGCACGACGTCTTCCTGCTGACCGGCCTCTTCTCGATCATGGGCAAAGTCCTGGGATTGCGCATCGGAGAGATCGACAGCCTCTTTGTCACCGCGGTGCTCACAGTGGTCGGCTTCTCGGTGCATGACACGATCGTGGTTTTCGACCGGATCCGCGAGAACCTTCGCGTCAGCCAGCGTCTCTCGTTTGAGCAGGTGGTGAACCTCAGCATCATGCAGACCGCAGCACGGTCGATCATCACGAGCTTCACGGTTGTCCTCGTCCTGACCGCGATCCTCATCGCAGGCGGCACGACTCTGAAAGGCTTTGCGCTCGCGCTGCTGATCGGGATCGTGTCAGGGACGTACAGCTCGATCTTCAACGCCTCACCGCTGCTGGTCGTGTGGAGGCGCGTGCAGCCGCTTCGTTAGTGGACCCGGAGCGGTGTAAGGTGGTGTCAGACACCGCAACATGCCAACCTGGCCCATAACGTCCATCCGGGAATTGCTCGAACCCACCGTCAAGCACATGGGGTACGAGCTCTACTCGCTTGACCAATCAGGCCATTCGGGACGCACCCTGCGCATCTCGATCGACCACAACGAACCGATCACGATCGAGGACTGCGAGCGCGTCAGCCGCGTCGCGGGTCCCTTGATCGACCACTCTGAGATCATCGACGGCCCTTACGACCTAGAGGTGTCCTCGCCGGGCGCCGAACGCCCTCTTCGCAATCACGGTGAGTACCAGCGGTTCAACGGGCGGCGGGTCAACGTTCGCTATCGCAGCGGCGAGTCTGAGACCGTGGTCGAGGGGCAGCTCGCGGCGGTCGACGATGCGGGCATCGCGGTGCAGGCTCTCGGTGCTCGCGGTCGGGCGCCGGTCATTGTTCACATTGCATGGGGTGACGTTGTCGCGGGCAGGCTCGCGGTCGCAATCTGAACCGTCCACGGAGAGCCTGGGCGAAGCGCTGACCGCGCTCTGTGCCGAGGTGGGCATTCCCTTTGAGGAGATGCTGCACACGGTGGAGAGCGCGCTTGCGGTGGCGTACGTGCGCGCCTTCAACCCGGCGGGTTTCGTCACCGTCAAGCTCGACACGAAAACCGGCGCGCTCGAAGTGCGGAGCCGGCTTGTTCACCCCGATGGCACCGAGGTGATCGAGATGCTGCCAGCCGACAACTTCAAACGCATGGCGGCACAGACGGCCAAGCATGCGGTCCTCCGCCATATCCACGACCTCGAGCGCGACAAGGTGCTGAAGGACGTGGCAGAGCACCGCGGCGAGCTCGCCTCGGGCATCGTAGACCGCAGCGAGGCAGGCACGGTGTACGTCGACCTAGGACGGATCGAAGGCGTGATGCCACCCGAAGAGCAGATTCCCGGCGAGGAGCTTCACCCGGGCCGGCCGGTGCTCGTCGTCATCCTCGAGGCGCAGCACAATCCAAGACAGGCACAGGTGCGTGTCTCGCGGGCGGCGCGTTCGTTTGTCCATCGCCTGCTGGAGGCCGAGGTCCCGGAGATCAAGGCCGGCACAGTCCAGATCCGCGCGATCGCACGCGAACCCGGTCTTCGGACGAAGATCGCGGTGGCTGCAACCGAGCCAGGCATCGACCCGGTTGGCGCATGCGTCGGGCCCAAGGGCGTGCGGCATCGAGCGATCCTCAGCGAGCTCTCCAACGAGCACGTCGACATCGTCCCGTGGTCGGACGACCCTGAGGCGTTCGTGGCCTCATCGCTTGGCCCAGCGAAAGCCGAGTCGGTATCGATCGACCGCACGACCCGGACGGCGACCGTTCTCGTGCCCCGTGGGCAGCTTTCCCTGGCCATCGGCCGCGACGGCCAGAACGCCCGGCTCGCGGCAAAGCTCACGGGTTTTCGGATCGACATCAAGCCCAGTGACGGCGACGACGAAGCCGGTTCGTGAACCGGCGCGGACGTGCGTGGGCTGTCGCGCCGTGGCCGGCAAACCGGGCCTGATCCGCATCATCCGCCGGGCCGAAGGTGGGGCGGAGGTCGACGCCACGGGCAGCGCCACAGGTCGTGGCGCCTACCTGCACGACGATCCGGCCTGCGTGGAGTTGGCGCGAAAACGAAGGTCCCTGGACCGCGCGTTGAGGACGACAATTCAGCCAGAGCTCTGGTCTGAATTAGCTAAATAAGTCCCCTCCCAGCTCGCCGGGGAGGTGGCCCGAAGGGCCAGAGGGGGGTCGGAGCGGAGCCCTGCGCTGGGGCACCCTCAGGTTTCGAATTCGCTTAGAACGGCATAATTCTAAGTTCGAGCATGAAGGCACACGAACTCGCACGCGAACTTGGGATCAGCCAGAAAGAGCTGGTGAACTTTCTCCAGCAGCGCCGGCTGACGCGCAATGCTGCCGCGCCGTTGGCGCCTGGAGCGATCGAGGCTGCCCGCTCCGCGTTCAAGCCATCGTCGGTCGCAGTCAAGGTCGAAGCCAATGGTGACCGGCGCGTCGCGCTGCCCCCAACCCTCTCCGTGAAGGACCTCGCCGAGAAGCTCAGCGTGAGCCCGGTCGAGGTAATCAAGAAGCTCATGACCTCCAAGATCTTCGCGACCATCAACCAGGTAATCGACTTCGGAACCGCTGAGATCGTCGCCGACGAGTTCGGCTACACGGTCGAGCCGGTGTTGAGCGAGGACGTGGTCGCCGTGGAATCGGCGGCCGGCGAGGGCGACGTGGTGACGACCTCGCGCGAGGAGCTGTTCTCGATCGCCAACGAAGACCCCAGCAAGCTCGTCGTGCGGCCCCCCATCGTCACCGTGCTAGGTCACGTCGACCACGGCAAGACGTCGATCCTCGACGCCATCCGCAAGACGCGGGTCGCCGCGGGCGAGGCCGGCGGCATCACGCAGAGAATCGGCGCTTACAAGATCGAAACCGCCGACGGGCACCCGGTCGTGTTCATCGACACGCCAGGCCACGAGGCTTTCACCGCCATGCGCGCCCGTGGGGCCCAGGTCACTGACGTCGTAGTCCTCGTGGTTGCGGCCGACGACGGCGTGATGCCGCAGACGATCGAGGCGATTCACCACGCGCGCGCCGCGAAGGTGCCGATCATCGTCGCCATTAACAAGATCGACAAGGAAGGTGCCAACCCCGACCGCGTGCACCAGGAGCTCGCCACCCAGGGCATCGTGACGCGCCACTACGGCGGCGAGCACGAGTGCGTTCACCTAAGCGCCAAGACCGGGCAAGGCATCGACGACCTGCTCACGACCATCGTCCTGTCCACCGACATCCTCGAGCTCAAGGCCAACCCGGAGCGCAACGCGATCGGCACCATCGTGGACGCCCACCTCGAGCGTGGCCGCGGCCCGGTTGCGACGGTGCTGGTCCAGGCCGGAACGCTGAAGGTCGGAGACGACTTCGTGTGCGGACACATCTACGGGCGTGTGCGCGCCCTGGCCGACGACCTCGGCCGCAGCGTCACGGTGGCGCCGCCCGCGACGCCCGTGGTCGTGTCCGGTATGAGCGAGGTGCCGCAGGCCGGCGACATCTTCCAGGTGGTCGGTTCCGAAAAGGTCGCTCGCCAGATCGCTCTCACGAAGCTCACCGAGAAGCGAACGCAGGAGGCCGCGAAGGACTTCGCGCCGCGCATCACGCTGGAAGAGCTTGCGCGCCGGGCGAAGGAAGGCGAGGTCAAAGAGCTCAGCCTCGTGGTCAAGGCAGACGCCCAGGGCACGCTCGAAGCGGTGCTCAGCGCCCTGCAGAAGATCGAGGATCCTGTCGTCGCGATCAAGGTGGTCGGGCAGGGCATTGGCGCGGTGAGCGACTCCGACCTGCTGCTCGCGGGCGTGTCGAACGCGATCGTCGTCTGTTTCAACCTCAAGCCGACTCCGGCGTCGACCGCAGCTGCGGAGCGGGCGAAGGTCGAGGTTCGCTACTACGACGTCATCTACAAGCTGACCGAGGACGTGGAGCGCGCCGCCAAGGGTCTGCGCGAGCCGACTTATCGCCAGATCCACGAGGGCCGGGTCGAGGTCATCACCCCGATCAAGATCCCTCGACTTGGAGTCATCGCCGGCAGCCGGGTGCTGGAGGGCAAAGTCAGCCGTGGAGGCTGGGTGAAGCTGTCGCGGGGAAGGGAGCAGATCTTCGAAGGCAGGATCAGCTCGCTCAAGCACTTCAAGGAAGACGCTCGAGAGATGCCTGCCGGGCAGGAGTGTGGAATCGCGGTCGAGGGCTACGAAGCCTTCCTGCCCGGTGACACGATGGAGACGTTCCGTCTCGAACGCGAAGAAATCTAGTCATTCGTTGCTGACTGCGGAGGTCGTCATGACCAGTTACCGCGCGGATCAAGTCGGGGAGCAAGTTCGCGAGGAGATCATGTCCATCGTGCGGCGCGAGCTCAAGGACCCGAGGATCGGGTTCGTGAGCATCACGTCTGTTCGCATGTCACCTGACCTTCGACACGCGCGCGTGAGCGTCAGCGTGCTCGGAAACCCGGAGCAGCAGAAAGAGTCCCTCAGGGGCCTCGTATCCGCGAAGGGGCTGATCCGTCACGAGCTCGGCCGCCGGCTGCAGAACCTCAAGTTCTCGCCAGAGCTCCGGTTCGAGTTGGACTCTTCGATCGAGTACGCCGTCCACATCTCAGAGCTGCTGAAAGAGGTGTTGCCGTCGAGCGGCGACGAGGCAATTCCAATCGGGGAGGAGGAGTCATAGCCACTCCTCAGAAGACTCCGCACGTCTACGACGAGATCAAGGAGCTCATCGACGCCAACCAGGAGATCCTGATCTTCGGCCACAAGGACGCCGACGGCGACACGCTTGGATGCAGCCTCGCGTTCTCGGAGGCGTTGCGTGCGGCGGGCAAGGACGTGTGGGTGCTGATCCCACCGCCGCTGCCGCAGATGTACGCATTCCTCCCCGGCTTCTCAGAGATAAGGTCAGAACCGCCGCACGGCATCGACCCGCAGCTCGTTTTCTTTTTCGACTCGGGCAACCTCGAACGCTCTGGGGACAGCGTCAAACGCATCGCGTCCCACGCCACCATCGTCAACGTCGACCACCACCCTTCCAACTCTCGATTTGGGGACGTCAACGTCATCGACCCCGAGGCCTCAGCCGTTGGGCAGATGGTCATGGAGATGCTCGATCACTTCGGTTACCCGATCACGCCGACGATGGCCGCGAACCTCTATGTCGCCTTGCTGACCGACACCGGCGGCTTTCGGCACGAGAACACGACTCCGCGCGCGCTCGACGACGCAGCCCGGCTCGCCCGCCTTGGAGCGGATCCCGGCAGCATCGCAACCATGGTCTACAAAATGCGGCCCGAGACCACGCTGAAGCTCAGCGGTCTCGCGCTCGCGACGATGCGCGTGGAGCTCGAAGGCAGGCTTGCCTGGGCCAAGGTCACGCGTCGAATGCTGAAGGAGGCGAATGCGGTGATGGCCGAATCGGAAGGCATCATCGACACGCTGAACAGCATCGCCGGCCTCGAGCTGGCTGTCTTGTTCAAGGAAGTGAACGACTCGCTGACCAAGATCAGCGTCCGCAGCCGCGGCGCGGTCGATGCCGCGGCGCTGTGCGCGTTATTCGGAGGTGGCGGCCATGTACGCGCCGCCGGCGCGGAGATCGAGCGGCCGATGGACGAGACCGTGAAGATGGTGCTGGCGGCCGCCAAGGAGGCGATCTTTGCCGCCTCGTCCGACCGCTAGCCAGGTCGGCCGCATCCAGGCCGCAGATGCCCGGACGGGTCGGCGCGCCCTACCTGCATTCACTCCGGGGGTCCTCAACGTCGACAAGGCGGCAGGGGAGACCTCTTTTGACGTCGTCAGCCGCCTCCGACGGCTGACCGGCGCGCACCGCGTCGGACACGCGGGCACGCTCGATCCGCTCGCCACGGGCGTCCTGCCGATCCTCTTCGAGTCGGCGACTCGCCTCGCCGAGTTTGCGCTGCGCCTACCCAAGACCTACGTCGCAGACATCCACCTCGGCTACAGCACGGCCACCGACGATGCGGAAGCCGAACGCGAACCGGTGGGCGATCCCAGCGCGCTGACCGCGCAAGACCTCCAGAACGCGCTTTCCGCTTTCTCGGGCCGCATCCTCCAGGAGCCGCCGGCATTCTCCGCCGTCAAGCTCGACGGCCAGCGTGCTTACAAGCTCGCGCGGCGTGGGGAGGAGCCGAAGCCGAAAGCTCGCGAGGTCGAGGTCTACGAATCCCGGCTGGTCGACTTCACTTCCGGCCCGGACGCGGTTGCTCGGATCGAGGTGCGCTGCGGAAGCGGGACCTATATGCGCTCGATCGCACGTGACCTCGGGCGAGGGCTGGGCGTCGGCGGCTACCTGGGCCGGCTCGTGCGAACCGCGTACGGCGGCCTCGCCATCGAATCGGCCGTCCAATCGGCCGAGCTGACCACCGCCGACGAGGTGCGCGACCAGCTGCTTCCACCCGAGGTCATACTGCCGCACATGGAGCGGGTCAAGCTCAACGTCGAGCAGGAGGCCATGGTGAGGCAGGGGCGATCGGTGCGCGTCCTGCCGGAGCCCGGACCGGGCCTCATTCGAGCCCACGATTCGACGGGACGCCTCGTCGCGCTCGGTCACGCCGACCCGCTGCGGCGCACGTTCGTGCCCGAGAAAGTTCTCAGCTGAGGGAGTGCTGAACTGAAAGTCCACCTGGGACTTCCCACTCGCCCGATTGGGCCCGTGGCGCTGACGATCGGCAGCTTCGACGGCGTGCACCTCGGGCACCTCGACGTGATCAGCCACGTGGTCGCCTCTGCGAAAAAGCGCGAGGCACAGCGTGCCCTCATCACCTTCGAACCGCATCCAAGGTGCGTGCTGGACCCGGCCAACTGCCCGCAATCGATCACCACGCTGCAGGAGAGGCTCGCGTTGATCGAGGCTGCCGGCATCGAGCACGCGGTGGTCCTGCGCTTCGACCGCGAGCTGGCTGCCCTGTCCCCGCAAGACTTTGTGGACCGGTTATCCGCGGTTATTGAGCTCCGCGCGTGGGTGATCGGCTACGACTTCGCCTTCGGGCGCGGCCGCACGGGAAACGCCGCCTGGCTCCGCGACCATGGGCAGCAGGTCGAGGTCGTCCCGCCGTTCCAGCTCGACGGCCACGACCTGCACAGCTCAGAGGTGCGCCGGCTCGTCACCGCCGGGGAGGCAGACCACGCGAACCGCCTTCTCGGTCGTGAGTATTCGATGTCGGGACCGGTCGAGGCGGGGGAGAGAGTCGGACGGCAGCTCGGCTTTCCGACCGCAAACATTGGAGTCGAACCGAACAAGCTGATCCCCGCCCTCGGCGCGTATGCGGGAAGGGCCCGCTTGCTCCCCTCTCCCCTTCGGGGAGCAATCAGTGAGTCCCATCCTCATCGCGCTAGCGCGCAGGGCGAGGGTGAGGGACCTAAGCCCGCAACCACCGACAGGTCCAACTTCGTGGCCGCCCTATCTGTCGGCTATCGCCCCACCTTCGGAGGCACCCAGCTGCGAGTCGAAGCGTTCCTGTTGGACTTTGAGGGCGACCTGTACCAGAAGCGACTGGAACTCAGCTTCGTGCGGTACCTGCATCCGGACATCAAGTTTCCGACCACCGATGATCTGGTGCGGCAGTTGCACCAGGACGTCGCCGACACGCGCCGGATCGTGGCCGGATGACAAGCGTCCTCGTGATCGGTGGCGGGATCGCGGGCTACTGCGCGGCGATGGCGGCGCGTCGCGATGGCGCGGAGGTCACAGTCGTAGCCCGGGCGCCCGGTGCGACCGCGCTGTACGCAGGTGCGATGGAGGTGGTCGACGACCTGGAAGCAGTGCGCCGCCAGCCCCACCATCCCATCACCAGATTGGGCCTCGACTCCGTTCGCCTGGCGACGGAGCTCGACACGTCGATCAACACGCTCCAGCTGGCGCTCGAGAAAGAGGGGCTCAAGTTCGAAGGCGCGTGGCGGACCCGCGGCCTGTACTCCGACGTCCACGGGTTGGCGAGGCCCGGCAACCTCGTCCCCGCGTCGGTAGCAGCGGGCGAGCTGCGAGCTCTCAGCGGTAAGCGAGTGGCCGTCATAGGCGTGAAAGAAGTAGGGGACTATGACGCCGCCTCCACGGCCAAGGCACTCACCGAGCTGCACGGAATCGAAGCATTTCCCGAGGAGGTGAGCATTCCAGACCTGCCGCAATCGGCCTCACTGACCGATCTCTACGGACGGCGGGCACCACAGCTCTCCCGCACCCGATCGGCGGCGATCGCCTATCCTCCCGGCTTCACCAACCTGCCACGCGAGGGTTTCGAGCTGCTCGCCTCACCACCCGCGCCGCACGGCTGGCGCCTGCAACAGGCGATCGCACACACCTTTCAACGTGCGCACATCACATCCTTCGAAACAGCACGAGGTCGTGTCACGGCGGCGAAGAGCGCGGATCGAACCTTTCGCGCCGATGCATTCGTGATCGCCACCGGGCGCCACATCGGGGGCGGAATCACCGCGGGACGCGTGCCCGGCGAGCCGCTGCTGAAGCTCGGCGTTTTTCACGACGGCACCCCGGTCGCTCGCATGGGCACCAGGCTCCAGCACATGGAGTACCTCGACTCGGGCGAGGCGCTGCGCAGCGGTCTTGCGACAGACAAGCAGCTCCATCCGCTCGACGAAGATGGCCGGGTCGAGTACGAGAACCTATACGCGGCCGGTGCCGTGCTGGGCGGATATGACTACGCCGGCCCGTGCGGGTTCGGGGTCCCCATCCTCACCGGCTGGCTCGCGGGGCGCTTCGCGGCTAAGCCATGAGGACAGAAATAATGAGAAGGGACCCAGATGGTCCCTTCTCATCGACAGGCTGGCTGCGCCAGCGTGTCTGCTCAACCTCCGAAATGGATGGGACTTTCGAGATAGCACTCCTCGCGACGCCAGGCGCCGTTGGGTACAAAGTTGCGGCCGGGTTGAACCCGGCCGCCCCTGCCACGCTGGTGAACTGCAGATGAGGACGGAGGTCGAAAAAATCGTAGGTGCGGCTGCCGTAGACGAGCGTCCGATTCGAGACCTGTGGCCGCTGGCCATCATGGAAGAGCGATCCGGGAAGACCCCGACACCGCGCGTGCTTGTCGCGAGACCGTCCGGCCGCGAGCAGGTGGTCTCTCTCCTGCGCTGGGCCGGCGCGAATGGCGTCGCGGTCACGCCGATGGGCGGCGGCACCGGCGTGTGCGGCGCACTGTCGCCTCTGGCCGGCGAGCTTGTCCTGGACATGGGTGCGTTCGACCGCATCTTCGAGGTCGATGAGGTGAACCTGACGTGCCGATGCGAAGCGGGGGTCAACGGCATGGCGCTCGAGGAGCACCTGAACGAGCGCGGCGTGACCCTTGGCCATTTCCCGAGCTCGCTCCCGGGGACCACGATCGGCGGGCTCATCGCCACCCGCTCCTCCGGACAGGAGTCCAGCCGCTACGGCAGCGTCGAGGACATGGTGCTCGGGCTGGCGGTCGTGCTGCCCGACGGCACCTTTGCCGCGCCAAGACCCGGACCACGGTCCGCTGCCGGCCCGGCCCTGCACCAGCTGTGGCTCGGATCGGAGGGCGCCCTGGGCGTCGTCCTCGGCGCCGTGCTGCGTGTGCACCGCCTGCCCGAGTCGGTCGTGGGCCGCGGCTATGGGTTCCGCGGCCTCGCGAGCGGCCTCGAAGCAATGCGGTCGATCATGCAGTCCGGCATCAGGCCGCTGGTGATGCGGCTCTATGACGCCGAGGACACGGCGTTCAATGGATACGACCTTCATCCCGACGGCGGCTGCCTACTCGTGGTCGCCAACGCGGGACTTTCAGCGGTCAGCGAAGCCGAGGCGGGGGCGGTAAAGCGCTTCGCCGCTGCGGCAGATGACCTCGGTGAAGATCCGTGGCTGCGCTGGCAGAAACACCGCTTCGACCTCTCTGCGGAACGCCTGAAAGGATTTCTCGAGCCGCCCGGGTCGTACCTGGACACGATCGAGCTGGCGGGGCCATGGACGGTGCTCCAGGAGCTTCACGCGAGGGTCAAGCCCGCAATAGCGGTTGGTGGGCTCGCGTTATGCCATTTCAGTCATGCCTATGAGCAGGGCTGCTGCGCCTACTTCACGTTCGGAGGCTCGGGAGACAGCGAGCAGGAGGCACAGTCGGCGTACATGAGGGCTTGGGAGGGGGCGATGACCATCGCGCTGGAACTAGGCGCGACCATCACCCACCACCACGGCGTCGGAAAGGTGCGAGCGCGTTGGGTCGCGGATGAGATGGGAGGTTGGATGCGAGTGTGGCGATCGATCAAGGCGAGCATTGACCCGCAAGGCGTCATGAACCCTCGCGCCGTAGGAGGCGAGACATAGCCGCCCGGCCCGGCGTCCTGTTCATCGTCAACCCCGCCTCGGGCGCGGGCAAGGCGGGCCGGGATTGGGCGGCGATCGAGAGCTGGCTGCCCGGAACCGGCCTCCGCTACGAAGCAGTCCTTACGACGCGCCCACTCGAGGCGACCGAGATCGCCGCGCATGCGGTTCGCGAGTCGCGGCCGGTGGTCGTGGCGGTCGGAGGCGATGGCACCCTTAACGAGGTCGTCAATGGCTTCTTCCACAACGGCGCGCCGATCCCGACCTCGAGCAAGCTCGCGATGGTTCCGCTCGGAACAGGTGGCGATTTCCGGCGCACGCTGCGGATCCCCCTTGACCCGAAAGCGGCGATCCAGGTCCTGAGCGACGGCCTGGTCAGGCGGCTGGACGCCGGCTGTGTCACCTACCAGGGCAACGACGGCAGCACAGCGGTCAGACATTTCATCAACATCGCGGACGCAGGCCTGGGCGGAGACGTCGTGCAGCAGATGGGCAACGGCACGAAGAGATTTGGCAGCGCGGCTTACACGCTCGGCGGATTGCGGGCGCTGATCGGATTCAAGAATAAGCCGATGACCGTGGAGGTCGACCACACCACGCACGAGCTTCCCAAAGCGCAGCAGGTGGTCGTCGCCAACTGCCAGTTCTTCGGCGGCGGCATGCAGATGGCGCCGTCTGCATCGCCGACCGACGGGGTTTTCGACGTGATCCTCGTCAAGAATGCGGGCAAGATCGAAACGATGCGAGGCATGAACGATTTCCGGCAGGGCAAGCACCTCGACCAGGGCAACCCCAAGATCGAGCTGCTTTACGGCAAGCGCATCTCGGTCACCTCTCCCGTGCAGGTTCGCCTTGACATCGACGGGGAGGCGGTCGGATTCCTTCCCGCCCTCTTCGAAATCCAGCCCGGAGCAATCGAGTTCATAACCCCCCGATAATTCGTACGTGACCAGAGGAGTTATCGCCACTCCGCATCGGATCGCGTCCGAGGTTGGTGCGCAGGTGTTCCGCGACGGCGGCAACGCGATCGACGCAGCGATCGCGGCTAACGCGGTGCTGTGCGTGGTCTATCCGCATATGACCTCGGTGGCCGGCGACCTGATGGCGATCGTCTGGCCGGCCGGCGCCTCAGCACCGGTGGGCCTCATCGGCGCCGGGCGCTCAGGTGAGCTCGCGACCATCGCGGCGGTTCGCGAGCGCGGCCACGAGGAGATGCCCGAGCGCGGAATTCTCACCGTCACGGTCCCGGGCACGGTCGACGCGTGGGGCCGCCTCCTCGAGCGCTTCGGGACATTCGGCCTCGGCGCAGTTCTCGAGCCCGCGGCGTCGCTGGCCCGCGACGGCTACATCATCACCCCGCAACTTGCGGAGTTCTTGAAAGGAGCGGCCGAGCTGCTGGGCAAGGAGCGCGCCGCGCAGAAGCTCTATCCGCCCATGGAGGCGGGCATGCTCCTGCGGAACCCGGATCTCGCCTCTTTGCTGCAGGACGTCGGCCGTGCCGGGATCAGCGGCTTCTATCGCGGCGAGATCGCTGCGGCAATCGCGTCGGCGATAAGCAGGCGCGACGGCCTGGTGACCGCGCGAGACCTCGCGGCACATCGGTCGCAGTGGGTTGATCCGATCACCGTCGAGTATCGGGACGTGACGGTTTACGAGCTGCCGCCTCCGACACAGGGCCTGGCGGCGCTCGCCATCCTGGCGCGACTGAACGAGCTCGAGCGCACGGGCCTGGAGCCCGGGCCGAGGTTCGTCGCGGAGCTGAAGCGCATCCGGGACGCCTGTTATCCCTTGAGGGATCGGTACATCACGGACCCGGACTTCGCGGTCGCCCCGCTCGCACCGTTTCTCGACCCCGCGCACGCATCCGCGGGCGGCGCGCCGCTCCGCGAAGGCGGCGACACGATATACATGTGCGCGGCGGACGAGTACGGCAACCTCGTTTCGCTGATACAAAGCGTCGCGTTCGACTTCGGGTCGGGGATCGTGGCCGAGGGCACCGGGATGCTCCTGCAGAACCGCGGCGCTTATTTCAGGCTTGCCCCAGACCACGTCAACCGGCTCGAGCCGCGCAAGCGGACGATGCACACGCTCATCCCCGCGATGGCGACACGCAGCGGGCGGCCCTGGGCGGTGTTCGGCACCATGGGCGGCGACGGCCAGCCGCAGCTCCAGTCGCAGGTGGTGGTCAACCTGGTCGACCACGGATTGGAGCCGTCCGAGGCGGTGGCGCGACCAAGGGTGCGCGTGCAGGCCGATGGGCTGCACACATCGATCGAGGCCGACTACCCGCACGCTGCGGAGCTGGCTCGATCGGATCGAAGCTACGTGCTGATGCCCTCGAAGCATCACTCGTTTGGGCACGCTCACGCGATCGTGATCGATGGACCTGGCGCATGGCGCGCAGGCGCCGATCCGCGCTCGGACGGCAGCGTCGAATACGCCTCCTGACGGCCAACTCCGCCTCGCCCGTATACTTTTCTGCAGTTTGGCAGTAGAGACGGACGTCAAGGGCAAGCTGATCGCGGAGTACAAGCGGGCAGATAAGGACACGGGTTCACCCGAAGTCCAGATCGCGCTTTCGACCACGCGCATCCGGGAGCTCACCGAGCACCTGAAGACGCACGCCAAAGATCATCACTCGCGCCGCGGGCTCCTCCTCCTGGTGGGCAAGCAACGGCGTCTGCTGAACTACCTGAGGGGCACCGACATCGAGCGCTACCGCGCGCTTGTCGCAAAACTCGGAATCAGGAGATAGCCGGACCGGGCTGTTCTCGGTCGCGTAAGTCAATCGGGAGGACCCCACGCTGGTTAGCGCGGGTCAGCTCTTAGAAGCTCTCACTCATGCGGCTCAGTCCGCACTCAGCGGCAGCTGCTAGGAACCTGACCCAGATCGCACCTCCGGGGGCCGTCCTCCCAGAACATGGAGGTATTGCCAATGGCAATAGTCACAAAGAACGTGGAGGTCGCCGGCAGGCGGCTTTCGATCGAGACCGGCCGGGTGGCCGAGCAGGCAAACGGCGCGGTGATCCTGCGGCAGGGCGACACCGTCGTCCTGAGCACCGCGGTGATGGCCAAGGAGCCGCGCGTGGGAATCGACTGGTTCCCGCTCACGTGCGACTACGAAGAGAAGCTGTACGCGGCGGGCAAGATCCCAGGCGCGTTCATGCGCCGCGAAGGACGCCCCAGCGAGACGGCGATCATCGCGTCGCGACTGACGGACCGGCCGCTGCGACCGCTGTTCCCCGAAGGCTTTCGCCTCGACGTGCAGGTCGTTTCGACCGTGCTGTCGGTGGACCAGGAGAACGACCCGACGATCCTGAGCATCAACGGGGCCTCAACCGCCCTTGTGATCTCGGACATCCCGTTCCAAGGCCCGGTCGGCGCGGTCCGGATGGGATACCTCGACGGGAAGGTTGTGGTCAACCCGCCGATGTCGAAGATGTCCGAATCGCAGCTCGACCTGGTGGTTGCCGGCACCGCCGACGCCATCCTGATGGTCGAGGCGGGAGCGAAGGGCGTCACCGAGCAGACAGTGCTCGACGCACTCGAGATGGCTCACACCGAGATCAAACAGATCTGCGCGGCGCAGCTCGAGCTGCAGCAGCAGGTCGGCCAGGAGAAGCGCGAATGGGTGCCGCCCGCGTATCCCGAGCAGATGATCGAGATCGTCGGCGAATACCTTGCGCTGCGCCTGGACCAGGTGCTCTACAAGGCTGACAAAGCCACCCGCGAAAACGACATCGAAGACCTGCGGAGAAAGACCATCGTCGAGCTGGGGGAGAGGTTCCCCGAGCACGTCGAGATCCTCGGAAAGCTGTTCGACAAGGCGCTCAAGGACCGCGTGCGCCAGCGCGTCGTGGAAGAGGGCGTCCGGATCGACGGCCGTGGCCTCAAGGATGTCCGGAACATCACGGTCGAGGTCGGGGTCCTGCCGCGCACGCACGGCTCGGGCCTGTTCACTCGTGGACAGACCCAGGCGCTCACCATCGCGACGCTCGGCACGATGTCCGACGCGCAGAAGATCGACGGTCTCACTGATGAGACCTCCAAGCGGTACATGCACCACTACAACTTCCCGCCGTTCTCCGTCGGTGAGGCGCGGCCGCTGCGCGGCCCTGGCCGCCGCGAGATCGGTCACGGCGCGCTCGCGGAGCGCGCGCTGCTTGCTGTCATCCCGCCGGTCGACGAGTGGCCGTACACGATGCGACTGGTTTCGGAGATCCTCAGCTCCAACGGTTCGACCTCGATGGCCTCCGTGTGCGGTTCGACGCTTGCGCTGATGGACGCCGGAGTCCCCATCAAGTCGCCGGTCGCAGGTATCGCCATGGGCCTGGTCACGCGGCAGGGCAAGTTCGCCGTGCTGACCGACATCCAGGGAGTCGAGGACAACCTCGGCGACATGGACTTCAAGGTCGCCGGGACGCGCGACGGCATCACCGCGCTGCAGATGGACATCAAGGTCAAGGGGATTACCCACGAGATCCTCACTCAGGCTCTGGAGCAGGCGCGCGAGGCGCGCCTCTTCGTGCTCGACAAGATGCTGGCCGTGCTGCCCAAGCCTCGAAGCGAGATGAGCCCCTACGCGCCGCGCATCACCACGATCATGATCAACCCCGACAAGATCCGCGACATCATCGGCCCGGGAGGCAAGATGATCCGCAAGATCACCGAGGAGACCGGCGCCCAGATCGACGTCGAGGACGACGGTCGGGTGTTCATCGCTGCAGTGGACCAGGAAGGCGGCCAGCGGGCCATCGATTGGATCAAGGGCCTGACCGACGAGGTCAAGGTCGGGGAGATCTACAGGGGCAAGGTCGTCCGCATCATGCCCTTTGGCTTGTTCGTCGAGGTGCTGCCGAACCAGGACGGCCTGGTGCATGTGTCGAAGCTGACCGACCACCGGGTCGAGCGGCCCGAAGAGGTGGCCAACGTCGGCGACGAGATCATGGTCAAGGCAACCGAGATCGACAGCCAGGGAAGGCTCAACCTGAGCCGGCAGGCGGCGATCGAGGAGCTGACCGAGAAAGGCCAGCCGATCGAAGAGAAGATCGACAAAGAGGCGATGGCGGTTGCCCTTGCGTCACCCGCCCCGCCCCCCCGCGAGGGTGGCTTCGGAGGCGGTGGACGCGATCGCGGCGGCAGAAACGGCGGCGGCAGTCGCGGTCCACGCCGGAATTAGATAAACAATGACCGAGTCGATTAAGGTCGCGGTCGCCGGTTACCGCGGCAAGGTCGGCTCGGTCCTCGCCGCGGCCTTTCAGAGCGAGCCGGGGATCGAGTACGTCGGCGGTGTCGAGCTTGGTGACGACCTGGCTGCATTCCTGCGCGACAAGAGGCCGCGGGCCCTGGTCGACTTCACGAAACCGACCGAGGCATTGCACAACGCGCTCGCCGCGGTCGCGGCCGGAGCCTCGCCGGTGATCGGCACCACGGGCCTCAGCGCGGACGCGGTCAACAAGCTCGAGGCGGCGTGCCAGACCAAGGGCGTGGGAGGGATCGTCGCTCCGAACTTCGCAGTCGGCGCGGTGCTGATGATGCATCTGGCCGACATCGCCGCCCCGCATTTCGACGCGGTGGAGGTGATCGAGATGCACCACGCCACGAAGCTGGACGCTCCGTCGGGCACGGCGCTCTCGACGGCGAGAAGGCTCGCCGCGAAGCGGCGCGAGAAGCCGTTCAGCCACCAGATGCCTGAGAAAGAAACTCTCGCCGGAACGCGCGGCGGGGAAGAGGGCAACGTCGCCGTGCACAGCGTGCGTCTGCCTGGCTTCGTCGCCGACCAGGAGGTCATTTTCGGGCTGCCGGGCCAGACCCTGACGATCGTGCACCGGACGACGAGTCGCGAGGCTTACATCCCCGGAGTGCTGCTCGCCATCCGCAAGGTGACCTCGGGACCGCAGTTTTATCGCGGGCTGGACCAACTGCTGGGTTTGGTTGATTAGCCGCCCGGATCGCGTCCAGGTCTGGGCGTCTCAGCTGTGGTCGAACGACTTTCCTCCCGTTTGCGCGATGAGCGGCCGGCCTGCGGAGACGTGGAGGAGGTTCAAGTTCGTGACAGCACCTGGATGGGCCTACTCATTGCTGCTACTGGTCTGCGCCGGAGGCCTGGGTTTCATCGCTTACGCGATCGCGATGGCGGCTGTAGCTGAGCGCGCCAGCGGGTATCTGCCCCTGACCCGCTCGAGCAGCCGGACTGTAACGCTCGCGTTCTGGGTTCCGACCGGGCTGCTGATCGCCTGGGTCGCCGCCTGGGTTCTGACTGCCGCGCTGGCCTGGTCGACCACGGATCCGAACGTGACGACGATTGCGTGGGTTAGCTTCGGATTGGGCTTTTTCTTCCTGGCAGCCGGCTTCGCAGGGCGGTTGCTAATCGCGCCCTTCTTGCGCCCACGAGGAAAGGTCATGGGGATGGCGCCAGGGCAGAACGATCGCGTGGTCGAGCTGCGCAACGTGCATCCCACCTTCGTGGCGGCCCTGAACCAGGTCTACCAGGCACGCGCTGTGCAATACCCGCCGGGCGCGCCACCACTTCAGCCGGGATCGAATTAAACTGAGCTCGTGCCCACCTCCAAGCGACTAAACGTTGCTGTCGTCGGCGCGACCGGCATGGTCGGCCACGAGATGCTGCGCGTGCTCGCGCAGCGGCATTTCCCGAGCGACCGCGTGGTCGCGCTCGCGTCGGAACGATCGAAGGGAATGTCAGTGGCCTATAACGGCGGGTCGGTGAGCATCGATCCGCTTGACGAGAAGTCGTTCAAAGGCATCGACATCGCGCTGTTTGCCGCCAGCAGCGACATCGCGCTGATGTATGGACCGCTTGCCGCTGAGGCGGGAGCGCTCGT
This sequence comes from Candidatus Dormiibacterota bacterium, assembly GCA_036833175.1. Classification (GTDB taxonomy): domain Bacteria; phylum Chloroflexota; class Dormibacteria; order Dormibacterales; family Dormibacteraceae; genus Palsa-870. The sequence continues at coordinate 13,153 of DAITQH010000016.1, read as the reverse complement.
CATCGACAACAGCTCGGCCTGGCGCATGAAGCAGAACGTGCCGCTCGTCGTCCCAGAGGTCAACAGCGAAGACATCCGCGACAACGAGGGCATCATCGCCAACCCCAACTGCTGCGCCATCCCGCTCACCGTCATCCTCAACCCGCTGAAGAAGGCGGCTGGTCTGGAGCGGGTCCTGGTCTCCACGTATCAATCGGCTTCGGGAGCAGGGCGCGCGCTCGTCGACGAGCTCGAGGACCAGACCAAGGCCATCGCGGCCGGCGAAGAGCCCCAGGCCGTCACTTATCCTTACCAGCTCGCGTACAACGTCGTGCCCGGGGGCTGGCGTCCGGAGCCCGAGGGTTACAACGAGGAAGAGGTCAAGATCGTCAACGAAACGCGGAAGATCCTTCACATGCCAGACCTCCGCATCACCGCCACTTGCGTGCGCGTGCCGGTTCCGATCGGCCACGGCGAATCGGTTTTCGTGGAGACGACCAGAAAGATCACGGCTGACGAGGCCCGCACGCTTTTCGGTTCTGCGCCGGGTGTCATCGTCGAGGACGATCCTCACGCCAAGCTCTACCCGACCCCGCACGGGGTCGCCGGTAAGAACGAGGTGTATGTTGGCCGCATTCGAAACGACGCCTCGACTCAGAACGGCCTCGCGTTGTGGCTCGTCTCCGACAATCTGCGCAAGGGAGCCGCGCTCAACGCGGTCCAGATCGCGGAGAAAGCGATAGAGATGGGAGTAATCGCGGCCGGTGCCACCCGTCATCGCGCTTCTCACGACAGAACATGAGCTCTTCCCACTTGCTTTTCACATCGGCGGTGATGGCCTGGGGGACCCAGGCCATCAGGTGGCACGGGCCTTCGCCCGAAAATCCGCACCCGTCACCGCGATTTCCGGGCGGGAAAGGTAAGGGACAATAAGAAAATGACAGTAGAAGTCGGCCGGCTGTTGACCGCGATGATCACGCCATTCAAGGCGGATGGGTCGGTGGACCACGACGCCGCGGAGAAGCTGGTCGCAACACTCGTCGCCGACGGGTCGGACGGAGTCGTGGTCTCCGGCACCACGGGTGAAGCGCCCAGCCTCAGCGACGACGAGAAGATCGAGCTCATCAGGACCGTCAAGAAAGCTATCCCCGGCAAGAGCGTCGTCGCCGGCACCGGCAGCAACGACACCCACCACTCGGTCAAGCTCTCCGAGCGCGCGATGAATGCGGGCGCCGACGCCCTGCTCGCGGTCGTGCCGTACTACAACAAGCCCCCGCAGGAAGGCATGTACCAGCACTTCAAGGCGATCTCCGAGGTGGGGCCGACGATCATGTACAACATCCAGGGCCGGACCGCGGTCAACATGACCGCGGCGACGACCCTGCGGTGCGCTGAGCTCCCTGGGATCCTCGGCGTGAAAGAGGCAAGCGGCGACCTCGACCAGATCGGTCTCGTGTGCGCAGACAAACCGGCGAATTTCAAGGTTTGGAGCGGTGATGACAGCTGGACCCTGGCCGTGCTCGGGACCGGCGGCTACGGCGTGATCTGCGTGGTCTCCCACATCGCCGGTCGTTCCATGAAGAGGCTGATCGAGGCGTACAACAAGGCCGACAACGAGACCGCGCGCAAGATCCATCTCGGATTGCTGCCGGTGATCAAGACCCTCATGACGACTGCGGCCAACCCCGTGCCGATCAAATCAGTCCTGAACGCGATGGGTTTCCCCGCAGGTCCCTTTCGCCTTCCCCTTGTGCCGCTGACCGACGAGCAGCTCCACTCGGTGATGAAAACCGTGCGCGAAGCGGGCGACCTGATCACCTTCAAGGCGGGGGTGAAGGTCGCTTAGTTCGCCGGAGCTGACTCAGCTCCACGCCGAGATTCGCTCTTGCACCAAATGCGGTCTGCACGCCACTCGCACCCAGGCGGTGCCCGGTGTGGGCCCGTGCCCGGCCGACATCATGATCGTCGGCGAGGCGCCGGGATTCAACGAGGACCGGCAGGGCGAGCCGTTTGTGGGCGCTGCCGGAAAGCTGCTCGATACGCTTCTGCTCCGGATCGGGCTGAGCCGCTCAGACGTCTACATCACCAACGTGCTCAAGTGTCGCCCGCCCATGAACCGCGACCCTATGCCCAACGAAGCCGAATCGTGCTCGCCTTATCTCAAGCGCCAGCTCGAGCTTGTGCAGCCGAAGGTTGTCCTCATCCTCGGCCGCCACGCTCTCGAGCGCCTGATGCCCGGCCAGGGCTCGATCTCACGGGTTCACGGAACCATGGTCAAGCGCGGAGACGTCGCATATGTGCCGCTCTATCACCCGGCCGCCGCGCTGCACAACGGCTCGCTGGTGACCGACCTCGAACACGACTTCGACCGCGTGAAGGCCTACCTGGAGGCACTCCTCGCTCCGCCTCCCCCGCCCGTGCCGGTCGCGCCACCGAAACCGGAAGCGGAACAGCTGCGGCTCTTGTGAGCTCCGGTTTCCTGCGTTACATCCCACTCGGCGGTCTGGGCGAGATCGGCATCAACATGTGGGCGCTCGAATGGGACAACAAGATCGTGGTCGTCGACGCGGGCCTGATGTTTCCCCGGGAGGACATGCCTGGCATCGACCTCGTCCTGCCGGACATCTCCTACCTGCTGCAGCCTAAAAAAGAAGTCCTGGGCATCTTTCTCACGCACGGCCACGAAGACCACATCGGCGGCCTGCCGTATGCGTTGAAGAAGATCAACGTCCCGGTTTACGGCACGCGCCTGACCCTCGGTCTCGTGAAGCCGAAGCTGAAGGAGCATCGGTTCCTGCGCGAGGCGGACCTCCGCGAGGTGCGAGTCGGCGACTCGATTCAGCTGGGGCCTTTTCGTGTGGAAACGATTGCCGTATGTCACTCGATCCCCGACGCGGTGGCTCTCGCCATCGACACGCCGGTGGGTAAGGTCGTTTATACGAGCGACTTCAAGCTGGATCCGTCGCCGCCCGACGGGCTTCCCACTGACATGGCTCGCTTCCGCAAGATCGGCGACGAAGGAGTGCTGCTCCTCCTCAGCGACTCGACCAACGCCGAGCGTCCGGGCCGGTCCGGATCGGAGCGCGACCTGCATGCGCCGCTGGAACAGATCTTCAGCGAGGCCCCCGGCCGCATCGTGGTCGCCAACTTCGCCTCAAACATCCACCGTATCCAGCACCTGGTGCGGATGGCAAGCCAGTTCGGCCGGCGCGTGGCTGTTGTCGGCCGAAGCCTTCAGACCAACTTCAAAACATCGCGCGAGCTCGGCTTTCTGAAAGTTCCCGATGGGCTGACGGTTCCTCTGGAGGACATCGACCGCGTCCCGCCGTCCAAGCTTCTGCTGCTCACGGCAGGCAGCCAGGGTGAGCCGATGTCCGCGCTGGCGCGCTTTGCAGCACAACGACATCCGTTCGTCAACGTGCTGAAGGGCGATTGGGTAGTTATCTCCGCACGGCCGATTCCCGGAAACGAACGCAGCGTCCACCAGACCGTGAACAACCTCTACCGCCATGGGGCCGCGCGGGTCTTCTACGCCGAAGTTGGCAACGTGCACGTGACCGGCCATGCGCAGCGCGACGAGCTGCGCGAGATGCTCGACGCCGTCCGCCCGCGAAACTTCATCCCGGTCCATGGTGAGTATCGGCAGCTTCTCCTCCATTCTGAGATCGCGCGCGAGGCCGGTATTCCCGAGGATCGGATCATCGTCGTGGAGGACGGCGAGACCGTTGAGCTCGACGCAGAGTCGCTCAAGCGCGGGGACAAGATCGCCACGGGACTCATCTATGTCGACGGACTTGGGGTAGGGGATGTCGAGCAGGTCGTGCTGCGCGATCGCCGCCATCTGGCTGAGGACGGCATCCTGGTCGTGACGCTCACGCTGGACCGCGACGCAGGCACGGTACGCGTGGGGCCTGACCTCATCTCGCGCGGGGTGATCGAGCCGGAGCTTTCAGTCAGGCTGATGGCAGAAGCGCGGGCCGCGGTGATCCAGAGCATTGGACGGCTGGCCGATACGCACGCTGACATCAACCTCCTGAAGGAGGCGATCCACGACGCAGTCTCGAAGACCGTCTGGCGGCAGACTCGGCGCCGACCCATGGTCATTCCGGTCATAACCGAGATATGAAGCTTCCGCCTCTGGCTCTTGTCGCACCCAGCCTGTGTCCGCGCTGCGACCAGCCGGCGATGATCCTCAACCACGCCGACGAGTCGCGCTGCGCTCACTGCAGCCTGCAGCTGCACCAATGCGGCAGGTGCCGAGGCATCGCCGGGCCATTCGATCGGTACTGCGGCTTCTGCGGCCACGAGATGGTGCAGGGCGTGACCCGCCCGCTATGGTGGCGGCTCTGGTTTCTTGCTGCCCTGGTGCCGCTTGTCGCCGGCTTGATCTACGGGATCGCGCAAGCCCAGGTCCACCACTAGCTCTCTAGCGGTTCAGGCGATGTCCGCACTCAACGCAGAAGCTGTGGCGGCCCAGGTTGTGATGGCCGCACGACGGACAGACGAGACGACGCGGGGGATCGGCCTGCAGCCAGCGCTCATTCTCTCGTCGGTACCAGATGCCATCCTCGGGTCCGAGCATCCAGCGTCGCCCTTCGCTGTCGAGCACCGCGAGGTCGCGGACGGCAAGCCTGAAAGCTCGAGCCTGCAATCCGCCTGAACGGCGCTCATCGACCAGGAACTTGTAGCGGATCTCGGCTTCGGCGAATGGATCGACTGCCACGCGCAGAGTATCGCGCGCGGCGGAGGTTGGAATCTGGAGGGTCGCGGGGAGCGGTGTAGAATTCGCTGCGGCTCCAGGGCCCGCAGCATGCGTCGCACCACATCCCGAGGCTCACGTCACTCCACCGCCGGCGCACGCCGCACCTCGCGAGCGGGGCGTTCCCGCACCGGCCGGACCAAACGCGCCACCAGGCCCCATCTCACTCGGCGCCAGGGCCGCGAGATCACCGGCGTCCTGCTCATCTTGGTCGCCCTCCTGGGCCTCCTCGCGCTCGCCAGCAACGCGGGTTCGATCCTCACAGGTCTCCGCGACTGGCTCAACACGACCTTCGACCGCGCGTGGTTCGTTCCGGTCGGAGCGACGCTGGGGTTGGGCGCGTATCTGCTCTGGCCGAAAGCCCCTCGGCCGCGGCCCGTCGACCTCGTCTCCGGCGCCGTTGCGGTGATCTCCCTGGTCGGGATCTTCGGCCTTGTCGGACACGGTGGATCGGTGGGCCAGGACATCGACCGCGCAGCGGTCCAGGTGTTCGGCCACGCGGGCGCCTGGGCGGTGCTCATCGCCCTCCTCGTGATCGGATTGATCGTCACCGTCCACTTCAGCCCCGGCGCCCTCCTCGCGACAGTCGTGGCCACGGGCCGCGCGGCATACGCCGAGCGACTGCGCCTGCAGAACCTGGTCTCACCCCCGGCCCCTGCGAAAGCCAAGGAGCCGAAGGCCGCGCCGGCCACGCGCGACGAGCTGGCCAAGTCGGCCGCCAGCTTTGCCGCTCCTCATCCCGTGATCGAAGCGGCCAGGCCCTGGGAGCTGGAAGAAGTAGCCGACGAGGTCCCGGCGTCCAGGGCGGCGGCCAAAGGCGAGGACAGAGCTTCCGACGAGGCGCCTGCGCCGGCGCTGCGCGTGGTCGCGGAGCCGGAAGACGACCTGCCCGAGATCGACTGGAAGCTGCCCTCGGTCACGCTGCTCGACACGGTGACCGTGCGCCGTGAGCGGATGGCGGACGAGATCAAGCGCAACGTGAAGATCATCGAGAGCACGCTCGAGACCTTCGGAGTTGCGTGCAAGGTGGTGGGCGTCAACCCCGGCCCGGCGGTGACGCAGTACGAGCTCCAGCCTGGCCCGGGAGTCCAGGTCAAGCGGATCACTGCCCTGCAAAACGACCTGTCGCTCGCTCTTGCGGCAGCGCCCCTGCGCATCGAAGCCCCGATCCCAGGCAAAGCCGCGGTCGGCATCGAGGTGCCGAACAAGTCGGCGGCGCTGGTCACGATTCGGGAAGTCCTCGAAACTGCCGCATTCCGCGAGGGCGCGAACAAGCTGGCCCTCGGACTTGGGAACGACGTGTCTGGCCAGTCGATCATCGCGGACCTGACGCGGATGCCGCACCTGCTCATCGCGGGTGCGACGGGCCAGGGCAAGAGCGTGTGCATCAACGCGCTGATCACGAGCCTTCTCTTCCAGGCCACCCCCGAGCACATGCGGCTCCTGCTCATCGACCCGAAGCGCGTTGAGCTCACGGGCTACAACGGCCTGCCTCACCTCGCGCTTCCGGTGCTCGTCGAATCGCACCAGGCAGCGGCAGCGCTGCGGTGGGCGGTGGCGGAGATGGACCGGCGCTACAAGATGTTCTCGGCCGAGGGCGTGCGTAACATCGCTGCGTACAACGACAAGGCGACACAGAAGCTGGCGCGGCAGCTGCCTTACGTCGTGATCGTCATCGACGAGCTGGCCGACCTGATGATGGTGGCCGCGGGCGAGATCGAGGAGCTCATCTGCCGCATTGCGCAGCTGGCGCGAGCCGTCGGCATTCACCTCATCATCGCCACGCAGAGACCTTCCACGGACATCATCACCGGCCTGATCAAGGCGAACATCCCGTCGCGCATCGCGTTTGCTGTGGGCTCGCAGGTCGACAGCCGTGTCATCCTCGATTCGGGTGGTGCGGAAAAGCTGCTCGGTCGCGGCGACATGCTGTACCAGCCAGTGGACGCAGGCAAGCCGACGCGCATCCAGGGTGCGTTCGTCAGCGACCCCGAGGTCGAGGGCGTCGTCAACTTCTGGAAGGCGCAAGGCGGACCGCGTTACATGGAGGAGATCCTCGAACAGGGCGTGGGATCGGAGTGGGAGAGAGGCGAGACACAGGAGCGAAAGCTCGACCCGCTGTTCGCGCGTTCCGCGCGAGCGGTGGCCGCCGAAGGCTCTGCCTCGGTCTCTCTCGTGCAGCGCAAGTTCAACGTGGGCTACTCGCGCGCGGGCCGAATCGTCGACCAGCTCGCCGAGCATCGCGTGGTGGGGAGCTACCAGGGTTCCAAGTCGCGGGAGGTCTTGATGACCCTGCCCGACGTCGACGAGCTCCTGGAGCGGCTCGGCATCGAATGACCCGAGAGTCCCGTCGCGGGGATTCTCGTCCAAACTTTACGTGACCAGGATGAACGTCCCCAACCTGTTGACGATCAGCCGGCTGGTCGCGATCCCGCCGCTGATGGTGCTGCTCATGGTGCGGTTCCCCGGCCACGACCAGCTCGCGGCCGCTGTCTTCGTCGTCTTCTCGCTCACAGACACGCTGGACGGCCAGCTTGCGCGTCGGCAAGGCAACGTGAGCGAGCTCGGAAAGTTCCTGGATCCGCTGGCGGACAAGCTGCTCGTCCTGTCGGTGCTGATCGTCCTGGTGCAGGAAGGCCTGGTCGCCGCCTGGGTGGTCGTGGTCATCTTCTCGCGTGAGCTGATCATCACGATCCTGCGCTCCGTCGCCGCTGCCCAGGGCCGGGTGATCGCGGCCGCACCCCTCGGCAAGACCAAGACGGTGATGCAGATGAGCGCGGTGACGCTCTTGATCCTGCAGCGCCCGTACCCGATCGTGGTTCCGCTCGCGGACCTGGCCGTGGGCGCGGCGATCATCTTCACGATCTGGAGCGGCCTGGACTATCTATGGCGCTTCCGCCACCTGATCGTGCCCGTCGACGCCTCACACGCCCCGGGCCCTGCCGGACCGAGGGGTGGCGCGCCGACGCCGGATGAGGCGGGCAGCGCCGCGGCGCGCGAGCTGGGCGAGGCCTTGCGCAAGGAGGGCCTCACCGTCTCGGTCGCGGAGTCATGCACCGGCGGGATCGTGGGTGCTCTGATCACCGACCAGCCGGGCAGCTCGGCCTACTTCCTCGGGGGCGTGATCGCGTACGCGGACGAGGTCAAGCGATCGCAGCTCGGGGTGTCGCAGGCGATGCTGGCGCGAGTCGGGGCCGTCAGCGCCGAGGTTGCCCAAGCCATGGCCGAAGGCGCCCGCTCCCGCTTTGGGTCCGACCTGGCCGTCGCCGTCACCGGGATCGCGGGCCCGGACTCGGACGGCTCGCAGAAGCCGGTCGGCCTGACTTACGTGGCCATCGCCTCCGCCCGCGGCTCGCATTCACACGAATACAGGTACAAGGGTGATCGCCGGTCGAACCGCCACCAGGCGTCGGTCCAGGCGTTGCGCCTGCTCGTGGAGGAGGCCAGGTCCGGCGCGGGGGCAAAGACCTCTTGACCGGCGAACACTTGTTCGTTACAATCCCCGAACGGCCTTGTTAACGACGTTGAAATTCAGCGCACGATGTAGAACGATCGCCGCAACCACCTAGGAGGCAATCAACACAATGGAAAAAGAAAAAGAGAAATCGCTCGACTCGGCGATGGCCCAGATCGTCAAGAGCTATGGAAAGGGCTCGATCATGAAGTTGGGTGAGCAGGCCGCGCTGCGGGGCGAGATCACGGTGATCCCGACCGGAGCGCTGCTGCTCGACCTCGCGCTCGGCGTAGGCGGGATCCCTCGCGGACGGGTGACCGAGCTGTACGGACCGGAGTCGGCGGGCAAGACGACGCTCGCCCTCCACGTCATCGCGGAAGCGCAGAAGCAAGGCGGGGTCGCGGCTTTCGTGGACGCGGAGCACGCGCTCGACCCCCTGTACGCCTCGCGGATCGGCGTGAAGATCGACGACCTACTAATCAGCCAACCGGACACCGGCGAGCAGGCGCTCGAGATCGTCGAGGTCCTGGTTCGCTCCGGAGCCGTAGACGTGATCGTCATCGACTCTGTTGCGGCGCTGGTGCCGAAAGCAGAGATAGAAGGCGAGATGGGAGACTCCCATATGGGGCTTCAGGCTCGGCTCATGTCGCAAGCGTTGCGAAAGCTGACAGCAGCAATCTCCAAGTCCAACTGCTCGGTCATCTTCCTGAACCAGCTTCGGGAGAAGGTCGGAATCATGTTCGGCAATCCCGAGACCCAGCCTGGTGGACGCGCCCTCAAGTTCTACTCGTCGGTGCGCCTCGACATCCGCAAGGTCGAAGTGATCAAGTCGGGTCTCGACTCCGTTGGGGCTCGTGTGAAGGTCAAGGTCGTGAAGAACAAGGTCGCGCCGCCGTTCCGCTCGGCGGAGTTCGACATCCTCTTCAATGAGGGCATCTCGCGCGAAGGCTCGCTCATCGACGCCGCGCTTGAGTACAGCGTCCTGGAGAAGAGCGGCACCTGGATGTCGTACGGTGACCAGCGGCTCGGCCAGGGACGTGAGAACGTCCGCAACTACCTTCGCGAGAACCCGACGCTTTCCGGGGAGATCGAAGCGAAGGTCAGGGAAAAGGCCGCCGGGGGGACCCCGTCTGCCGTGCTGAAGGCCGCAGGCGTTCAGAGGGCCTCCGCAGGTGCGGACGAGGAGCTCTAGCCGGACAGCACCAGCCGGCATTCGCCGGCCGCAGAACAGTGCTCTGGGCACTGGCTTGCGCCTCCTGAGCGGGCGAGCGCACTCTCGGGTCGAGATGCAACGAAAGCTCGCGCGGAGGGGTTACTCGTCGGAGGAGGTCGACTCGGCCCTGGCCCGGCTCAGTGAGCTTGGGTACCTGAACGACCTCTCCTTCGCCGAGGGGCTTGTGCGTGTGCGCTCGGTGTCGCGCGGCCCGCGGGCACTCTCGGCAGAGCTGGCCCGGCGAGGCGTCGGCCGGGCTCAAGCCGACCGGGCGCTGGCGAGCTACAACGACGCCCTGCAGCTGGCATCCGCCATGCGCATCATCGAACGGACGTACGGAAAGAGGGAGATCACGGACTATCGCGAGATGCTGGACAGGGTCGGTAACAAGCTCCTGCGCCTCGGCTTCTCGACCACGATCGTACGGGGCGCCTGTCGAGCGGTGGTGGCCGGAACGCCCCACGCGGACGAAGACTAGAATTTGAAGTTCGCGGGTCGCTCATAGCGCCCGCAGTCATAGAGCCAACCCGAGGCGGAACCCCGCGGGCTCTGCCATGGTTCCGCACTTTGACAATCGAATATACGAGGTGCATGTCACATGCCTGTCTACGTCTTCGTAGCGCTATTGGTGGTGGCGGTCCTCGCCGGTTTTGGAGCTGCTTTCGTGCTCCTCCGGCGCCGGCAGGGCGAGGGTACCAGCGTGCTGGAGCTCAAAGCCCAGGCAGTCCTCTCCGAGTCTGAGACCCAGGCCAAGGAGAAGCTGCTCGAGGCCAAAGAGGAAGCGGTCAAAATCCGCACCGCCGCCGAACAGGAGGCCCGCGAGTACCGGGTCCAGTCGCAGCAGATCGAAAAGCGTCTTCTTCAGAAGGAGGAGAACCTCGACCGCAAGGGGGAGGATCTCAACCGGCGCGAACGCGAGTTCGGCACCAAGGAGAAGTCGCTCGACGAGATTCGCGCTCAGCTCGACGACAGCGTTCGCCAGCAGGAGAAGGAGCTCCAGCGGGTCGCCAATATGACTCGCCAAGAAGCTTCGGGAATCCTTATGGCTCAGGTCGAGCAGGAGCTTCGCAACGAGGTCGCCCGCAAGGTGCGTGAATCCGAGCTGGCGGCGCGAGACGAGAGCGAGCGCCGCGCTCGCGAGATCGTCACCGCATCCATCCAGCGCATCGCCGCCGACCAGACCGCCGAGGTCTCGGTCTCGGTGCTGCCACTACCGACCGACGAGCTGAAGGGACGCATCATCGGCAAAGAGGGGCGCAATATCCGTGCCCTGCAGCAGGCGACCGGTATCGACCTGATAGTCGACGACACCCCAGAAGCGGTAATCATCAGCGGCTTCGACCCCGTGCGCCGCGAGGTGGCGCGGGTCGCGCTCAACAAGCTCATCGTCGACGGCCGGATCCATCCGGCCCGCATCGAAGAGATCGTCGCCAAGTCCCGAGTCGAGGTCCTGCAACGGGTCAAAGAGGAGGGAGAGGCAGCGGTCCTGGAGGTCGGCCTGCAGGGACTTCATCCCGAGGTCGTCCGCCATCTGGGAATCCTGCGTTTTCGCACCAGCTACGGGCAGCAGGTGTTGAACCACTCCAAAGAGGTCGCCTATCTCGCCGCCATGATGGCGTCCGAGATCGGCGCCGACGTTCGTATCGCAAAGCTGTCGGGTCTCTTGCACGACATCGGCAAGGCCATCGACCACGAGGTCGAGGGATCGCACGCGGTGATCGGGGCTGATCTGCTGCAGCGTCACGGGGTTCCGGCCCCGGTCGTGCACGCGGTGAGGGCCCATCACTACGACGAGGAGCCACACAGCATCGAGGCGCTGTTGCTGATCGCAGCCGACGCGATCTCCGCTGCCCGCCCGGGTGCGCGCAGGGAGTCGTTGGAGGCTTACGTCAAGCGTCTCGAGAAGCTGGAGGAGATCGCTAACTCGTTCCAGGGCGTCCAGCAGTCTTACGCCATCCAGGCCGGACGCGAGGTCCGCATCCTGGTGAGGCCAGAGCAGATCGACGACACGGCTGCCCAGCTCATGGCGCGGGACATCGCAAAGCGCATCGAAAGCGAGCTCAGCTTCCCCGGCCAGATCCGCGTCACGGTTGTACGCGAGACCAGGGCTGTGGAGTACGCCAAGTAGTCAACAAAGGGGAGCCCAGCTCGGGCTCCCTTTTTTATTTCCGGCTAGCCTTGACGGACTGTGGCTGACGAGATTCGAATCTTATTCGTCGCTGATGTCGTCGGCCACCCCGGTCGCGACGCCGTGAAGGCGATCCTTCCGGGCCTCAAGAAAGAGCTCGCGGCCCACCTCGCGATCGTCAACGGCGAGAATGCCGCGGGCGGCTTCGGCCTGACCGCGAAGATCGCGGCCGAGCTGAAGTCAGCCGGTGCCGACGTGATCACCACCGGCAACCACGTCTTCGCCCAGAAGGAGTTCGTTCCAGAGCTCCCGCACCTCGAGCGCGTGCTGCGCCCTGCCAACTACCCTCCGGCGGCGCCCGGGAAGGGTTCCTGCGTCGTCGAAGCGGCCGGGCAGCAGGTGCTGGTCATGAACCTGATGGGCCGCATCTTCACCGCCGAGAACCTGGACGACCCCTTCCGGGCTGCTGACGCGATCCTCGCCGCCAACCCAGAGCCCAGGATCGTCTTCTGCGACATGCACGCCGAGACGACCTCCGAGAAGACGTCCATGGGCTGGCACCTCGATGGGCGGGCGAGCGCAGTCGTCGGCACCCACACCCACATCCCGACCTCAGACGCCAGGGTGCTTCCGGGCGGCACGGCCTATGTCACTGACGTCGGAATGGTGGGCCCGCGAGACAGCTGTATCGGGATGGACAAGGACGCCGTACTCCAGCGCTTCCTGACCGGGGTGCCCAACCGGTTCGTGGTGGCCTCCGGACCCGTGACTTTCAATTCGGTACTGGTTACCATTAATGGCTCCACTGGCCGAGCAACGTCCATCCAGCGAGTCGACCGAGAACACGTTTAAAAGGGGTTCCAGCAACAATGACCGCCGAGCGCGCTCCAGTAGAGGTCCTGAAAGTCTCGGCTACCTCCAAGCCGGTCGCCGTCGCTGGAGCCATAGCCGGGGTGATCCGCAGCAAGGGCCGGGTCGAGGTCCAGGCCATCGGGGCCGGCGCCATCAACCAGGCGGTCAAGGCAATCGCCATCTCACGCGGTTACGTCGCGCCCGGAGGCCTTGACCTCGTGTGTATCCCGGCGTTCATCGACATCTCGATCGACGGCGAGGAGCGCACCGGCATCCGTCTGCTCGTGGAGAGCCGGTAACGCAGCCCACGGGGACTCGAGGTCAAGCACGCTCGTTCAACATCTGGACGATCGGCTGCCAGATGAACCTGGCCGACTCGGAGGACCTGGCGCGGCGGCTGCTCGCAGCCGGCTACATAGAGGACTCGCTCGAGCGCGCCGACATCGCCATTCTCAACACCTGTGTCGTCCGCCAGGCATCCGAGGATCGCGTTTACTCCAAGCTTCACGAGCTCAAGGAGTGGAAGACCCCCGAGCGGACCATCGCCGTGACGGGCTGCATCGTCGGCAAGGAGGGGGACGTGCTGCGCGGGAGATTCCCGCAGCTGGACGCAGTGGTTCCCATCGGCGAGTACGAGCATTTCCTCGCGAGCCTGGAGGCTCGATACGACTACTCGCAGGGCGAGGCTCTTCCTCAAGCAGGACGCACAGGGATAAGCCATTTCGTGCGCGTGATCCAGGGGTGCGACCACAACTGCACGTTCTGCAT
>DAITQH010000015.1:0-33879 GCA_036833175.1 Candidatus Dormiibacterota bacterium | reverse complement strand
TTCGACCCGGTCCGCGGGCAACAGCGCCTCCGTGACGTCCTGGGGATCGCTTTCCCGGCTTCGGTAGGCGCGGCCGACGCTGCGCTCGCGGTAGGCGCCGCGGGAGTGATCCTCGACTACCTGAAACAGAACCAGGCCCACATCGGGCCTGGAACGTTCAGCGTGCGCACCTACTCGCCTGATTCGACGATGTCGCTGGACGCCGCGACGGTGCGCAACCTGGAGTTGCCGGCGCTGACGGAGCTGCTGGATCGAACGCGTACACCGATCGGTGCGCGGCGATTGCGCGCTTGGGTCGGGGCGCCGATGCGCGACGCGGAGTCGATCGAGCTTCGCCTCGCGGCGGTGCAAGAGCTCGCCTCATCCGCCGATCTTCGCGAAGCCTTGGAACGTGCCTTAAAGCCGGTTGGAGATCTCGAGCGACTCACCTCGCGCGCCGCGCAGGGGCATGCCAACGCAAGGGAGCTGGTCGCGCTGCGCCGCGCGCTGGAGGCCATCCCGTCACTCCAGGCAGCGGCCGCCGGCTGCCAGGCCCTCGTGGTCCGGGAGCTAGCCGGACGGATCAGCGCCGCACCCGAGCTCGCCGGGACGCTCGCGCGCGCGCTGGTCGAGGATCCACCCGCCGGCGCACGCGATGGCGGCGCGATAAGAGCCGGATTCGACGCTGAGCTCGACGGCATCGCCGAGGCCTCGCGCAGCGCGCGTGAATGGATCGGCGGGCTCGAAGCATCAGAGCGGCGCCGGACGGGGATCCGATCCCTCAAGGTCGGTTTCAACAAGGTCTTCGGCTATTACATCGAGATCAGCAACGCGAACTCGGTCGCCGTGCCGGGCGATTACATTCGCAAGCAGACCCTGACCGGCGCCGAGCGGTACCTCATTCCAGAGCTGAAGGAGAAGGAGGCGGTCGTGCTCACGGCGCAAGAGCGAATCGCGGCGCGAGAGATGGAGGTCCTGCGCGACCTGGGATCCGCCGTCGCAGAGTTCTCTTCCATCCTGCGCTCGAGCGCGCAGGCCATCGGAATGATCGACGCCCTGCTGAGCCTGGCGTTGACGGCGGCCGAGCACGGGTGGCGCAGGCCCGAGGTCAACGCCGGCGTGAAGCTGAGCATCAGAGGTGGCCGTCACCCGCTGGTGGAGCAGGGCTTGCCCGCGGGTGTCTTCGTCCCCAACGACCTGGAGCTCGACCCGGACGGAAACCAGATCGTGATCCTCACGGGTCCCAACATGGCGGGCAAGTCGACCTATCTCCGGCAGGCGGCTGTGATCGTCCTCCTGGCGCAATGTGGCAGCTTCGTTCCGGCCGAGAGCGCGGTCGTCGGGCTCGCTGACCGCATTTTCACGAGGGTGGGAGCGCACGACGACATCACCGCGGGAATGTCGACGTTCATGGTCGAGATGACCGAGACGGCGAACATCCTCAATCACGCCACGCGATCGTCGCTCGTGATCCTCGACGAGGTGGGGAGGGGGACCTCGACCTACGACGGCCTGTCGATCGCGCAGGCCGTGGTTGAGTACCTGCACGAGTCCCCCAAGCTCGGGTGCCGGACGCTGTTCGCCACCCACTACCACGAGCTCACGGCTCTTGCGGAGAAGCTTCTGCGCGTGAGCAACCAGCGGGTCGAGGTGCTAGAGGACGGCGATACCGTGCGCTTCCTCCACCGTGTCGTTCCGGGTGGAGCGGACCGGTCTTACGGAATCCACGTTGCGGCGCTGGCCGGACTGCCGTCTGGCGTCATAGCGCGGGCGCGCCAGGTGCTCGGTGAGCTGGAACGTCAGAAACCGCTGGAGCCTCCGGAGCTCCAGCTTGGCTTGCCTATCGAGCTGGCTCCAGATCCTTTGCGGAAGGAGCTCGAGGAGCTCCAGCCGGATTCCCTCAGCCCGCTCGAGGCGCTGCAAAAGCTGTACGAGCTGCGGGCCAGGCTCTCACCTTGACGGCGACCATCCACCTGCTCGCTCCAGAGGTTGCCGACGCGATCGCGGCGGGAGAGGTGATCGAACGACCGGCCTCTGTGGTCAAGGAGCTGGTCGAGAATGCTCTCGACTCGAACGCCCGGCGCATCAACGTCGACGTGCGTGGCGCAGGAAGGACCTCGATCCGAGTCAGCGACGATGGTTCCGGGATTGCAGCCGACGAGCTCTCGCTGGCCTTTGTCAGACATGCGACCAGCAAGGTGTCAAAGCTTTCCGACTTGAATGCAATCGCGAGCCTCGGCTTCCGCGGCGAGGCGCTCGCCAGCATCGCGGCCGTTTCCGACGTCGAATGCGCCAGCGGCGGCTCGACGATCCGGATTCGCGCCGGCGAGCAGGTCGAGCGGGGTTCCGGGTCACTGCTGCCAGGTGTGACGCTCGAGGTGCGAGACCTGTTCGCGAACGTGCCGGCACGACTCAAGTTTTTGAAGAGCGATGCGACCGAGATCGCCGCCATCAAAGATGTCGTGGGCGCGTTCGCGGTGCTCCATCCGCATGTCAGGTTTCATCTCACGATCGACGCGCGGGTCGCGGTCAGCACCACCGGCGACGGCGACCGGCGGCGCGCGATTGGCGCGGTCTTTGGAGCCCCGGTTGCAGCGGAGGTGCTCGAGATGGTCGGCATGCCACTTGATCCCCGCGAACTCGCAGACTTCGCCTTGAGTTCGCGGGGGCCCCTGGACGCGGCGGGGATGGTCAGCCAGCCGCGTCTCAGTCGCGGCAGCCGCGACGGGATCGTGCTCGCAGTCAACGGCCGGCCGATCAGCTCACGCGCCCTGGTCTATGCGCTCGAAGAGTGTTACCAGGGCAGGCTCGAGCGCGGACGCCACCCCGTTGCAGTCATCGACATCGGAATCGATCCCGAGCTGGTCGACGTCAACGTTCACCCCGCCAAAAGAGAGGTGCGGTTCCGAGACGAGGGCGCGGTGTTCGCGGCGCTGCAGCGCGCCGTGCGTGCCGCGCTGGACGGCAGCGAGCCGTTCCGCTACCGGCCGCTCGAATCACCGCCGCCTGCCGTCGCGGGCCGCGTCGCATCCCAGCTCACCATCCACGAGGCGGCGACCGCCCTTGCGACGGCCGAGCCTGCGCTCGAACGTGACCCGGAGTCTGCATTGCTGCGTCCGATCGGGCAGGCCGGTCCCGGATACCTGGTGGCGGAAGGGCCGCATGGCCTGGTCCTGGTCGACCAGCACGCCGCCCACGAGCGCGTGCTCTACAACCGGTTGCTGGAGCGCCTTCGCTCAGGCCGCGGAATGAGCCAACCGCTCCTCATCCCGCAGGCCGTCGATGTGGAGCCGGCACTGATCGCGGCAGCTGCCAACCATCGAGCGGACCTGGCCAACCTCGGTCTCGAGTACGAGGAGTTCGGCCCGCGGAGCTTGCGCATCACCGCCGTTCCCGTGGAAATGCCCGCTGGGCGCGCGACCGCGGCGGTGCAGGAGACGCTGGCGGCCCTCGCCGAGAACCGCGGCGACGGAGCGCTGGAGAAGGCGGCCGCAGCGCTGGCGTGTCACTCGGCAGTGCGCTTCGGCGACGTGCTGGAGGTCGCGGAGCAGCGGCGCCTGCTCGCGGATCTCGAAGCGGCGGAGGAGTCGGTGACGTGCCCTCACGGGCGCCCGACGAGGCTGCTTGTCGAATGGCAGGAGCTCACCCGGCACTTCCGCCGCAACTACTGAGCTCATTGCGGGTTCCAGTCATCGTCGGTCCGACCGGCATCGGCAAGTCGCATGTGGCCTTTCGACTCGCGCTCGAGCTGGGGGGTGAGATCCTGGTCGCGGACTCCAAGCAGGTGTACCAGCGCCTCGATATCGCGACCAACAAGCCGTCCCCAGAGCAGAGAGAGCGTGTTCGATACCACATGGTCGACTTCATCGATCCTGCGAATGGTTTCAACGCGGCGCAGTACGTGCAGGGAGCGCGAGCTGCGATCGCAGACATTGCTTCGCGTAGTGCGACCGCCATCGTGGAGGGCGGCACGATGTTATACGTCGACGCCCTCTGCGACGGGTTCAGCCTCACCGGCGTGCCACCGAACCCGCAGCTGCGAGCCGAGCTGGAGGCGCTTGACCCGCAGGCTTTGCGCGAGAGGCTTCTCTTGCTGGACGGCGATCCCGGCGTCGACCTGCAGAACCCGGTGCGCATGATCCGCGCCATCGAGGTCCTGCAAGCTGCCGGACCGCCGCTGCGCCGCCTGCGCACCCGTACTCCACCGCAGTGGGAAGCCCTCCGAATCGGATTGACCGCCCCGCTTGACGTGATCGACCGGAGGCTTGGCGAGCGCAGCCGGCAACAGGTCGAGCGGGGCCTCGTCGCAGAGACGCAGTCCGCGCTGGATGCGGGTGTTCCGGAAACAGCGCCGGTCCTTACGGGCATCGGATATGCCGACACGCTGACCCACCTGCATGGCGAGCTCACCCTGGCGCAGCTGCCTGAGGCGATGGCTCGCTCGAATCGCCGCTACGCACGCAGGCAGCTGCGTTGGTGGCGGCGAGATCCTAGGGTCATGTGGTTCGAGATCGAGCCGGATCCGCTGCCCGCTATCCTCAGTTACGTGAAGGGCTCAGCATGAGCAAAACAGTCCACCCGGGCGCGAACCGCCTGAGCAAGATTCCTCCCTACCTCTTCGCTGAGATCGATCGCAAAGTCCAGGAGAAGAAGAGGGCGGGGATCGACGTGATCTCGCTTGGCATCGGCGACCCGGACCTGCCGACGCCCAAGCGAATCGTCCACGTGCTCCAGGAGGCGGCCGGCGACCCCGCCAACCATCGCTACGCGTCCTACTTCGGCCTGTCCGAGCTGCGCCAGGCGATCGCCGGCTGGTACGGAGACCGATCAGGCGTGACCCTCGACCCAGACACCGAGATCCTTCCCACGCTCGGGTCCAAGGACGGCATCGCGCATGTGCCGCTCGCGCTAGTCGACCCAGGCGACGTCGTGCTCGCGCCTGACCCGGGCTACACCGTTTACGTGACAGGGGCGCTCATGGCGGGCGCCGAGCCGTACATCATGCCGCTGACAGCTGAAAACCAGTGGCTTCCCGACCTGGACGCCATTCCCCAAGACGTCGCTGAGCAGGCGAGGCTGATGTGGCTCAACTATCCCAACAACCCGACCGCGGCAGTCGCCGATCGGGAGTTCCTCGAGCGCGCGGTCGCGTTCTGCCGCCGCTACGACATCATCCTGTGCCACGACGCCCCTTACTCCGAGATTGCGTTTGATGGCTATCGCCCGTTGACGCTGTTCGAGATTCCTCACGCGAAAGAGATCGGCCTCGAGTTCCACTCGCTCTCTAAGACCTTCAACATGACCGGCTGGCGCATCGGCTGGGTGTGTGGCCGAGCCGACCTCGTCGGCCTGATCGGCCAGCTCAAGACCAACATCGATTCGGGGATCTTCCAGGCGGTGCAGTGGGCGGCGATCGAGGCGCTGAATGGGGGAGAGCAGGAGACACGCGCAGCTTGCGATGTGTACGCGAGGCGCCACCAGCTGGTCGCCGAGACGCTGAACGACCTCGGTTGGAACATCAAACCCCCGCGCGCGACCTTTTATGTATGGGCGCCGGTGCCGGACGGGTATGACTCCATCGGGTTTGCGAGCCACGTGCTGGACGAAGTTGGAGTCAATATCACACCCGGAGTCGGCTTCGGCACGCATGGCGAAGGCTATTTCAGGCTCTCGGTCACCGCGCCGGACGCGCGGCTCGAGGAGGCGATGTCGCGCATGAGGAAGCTCAAGCTCTGAACTCCCTACGAAATCCGAGGCTTCGCCGCGATTTCGTGGGGGCCCCTTTCAAATGATTGCGACCAGGTCGCCGCGAGAGCGGGCATATCTCGTCGGCGTTTTGCTTCCGGGCTCAACTGAGGAATCGGTTCACGAGCAGATGGTCGAACTGGCGGATCTCGCGCGCACCGCAGGCGCGGACGTGGTGGGCTCAGACGTGCAGCGCCGAAGCCAGGTCGATGCCAGGCATTTCATCGGCATGGGCAAGGTCGAAGAGCTGCGCGAGATGAAGCTCGAGGGCGGGTTCGACGTGATCATGTGCAACGAAGACCTCAGTCCGCGTCAGCAACGAAACCTGGAGCTCGACTTGGAGACGAGAGTGCTGGATCGCACCGAGGTCATCCTCGAGATCTTTGCCCAGCACGCCCGCACGCACGAAGGCCGCCTGCAGGTCGAGGCGGCCCGCCTGCATCACTTGCTGCCGCGCCTGATCGGCGCCTACGCGTATGACCGCCAGGTTGGCGGCCGGCGAGGTGGCGTCGGTGCTCGTGGTGGCTTCGGCGAGCAGCAGATCGAGGTCGAGCGCCGGCGTATCCGCCGCCGAATGAGAGACCTCGAAAAACAGATCGAGCAGGTTCGGACGCAGCGTCACCAACAGCGCGCGGGACGGCGCCGCGCCGCCCTTGAGACGGCGGCGATCGTCGGCTACACCAACGCCGGCAAATCAACCCTGCTGAACGCGCTGACAGGCGCCGGCGTCCGGGCCGAGCACCGGCTGTTCGCCACCCTCGATCCCACGACGCGCAAGGTCGCGCTGCCTGCCGGCCGCGAGCTTCTGATCACGGACACAGTGGGTTTCATCCAGAAGCTGCCGACCGATCTGGTAGCGGCATTCCGCGCCACGCTCGAGGAGGTGACCGAGGCCGACTTGATCGTCCAGGTCATGGATGCCAGCTCGCCGGCGGCGGAGGAACAGGCCGAGACGGTGGAGAAGATCCTCGGGGAGCTGGGGGCGGGCGACAAGCCACGCGTGGTGGCGCTCAACAAGGTCGACCTCCTGGGACCGGCCTCCCGGCGTCGCGCGATCGGGGCGATGTCAACGCGCTACCCCGGCGCGGTGCCGATCTCGGCCACCCAGCAGACGGGCTTTGGCGACCTGCTGGACGCGATGGACAAGGCAAGCCGCAATGACATCGTGAACCTCGAGATCCTCGTGCCCTACGGCAGCGAGCGAGTGCTCGCCGCCCTGCGCAAGGTTGGCGGGGTGGAGCGCACCGAGTATGTCGACGGGGGCACCAAGGCGTGGGGCTGGGTGCCCCGCCACGAGGCGCGCCGGTTCGAAACCTACGCTATCGAAACATCCTGATCACGCCGCGAACCACCCCGACCAGGCTCACGTTGGTGGTCACGATCGGTTCATAGGCGGGGTTCTCGGCGATCAGCTTCACGTGGCCGTTGCCGCGCTCGAAGCGCTTGACCGTCGCGTCTCCGTCCACCATGGCAACCACGATGGTGCCGTTGGGCGCCTCCTGTTGGGGGCGGACCAGGACGAGGTCGCCATCGAGGATCCCGGCGTTGATCATGCTCTCACCCCGGACCTTGAGCAAGAAGAAGCCCTCCTGTGCCATGTCGGAGGACAGCAGGACGTGGTCCTCGATGTTCTGCTCGGCGAGGATGGGGGCGCCTGCGGCCACGTTGCCGATGACCGGCACCGAGACGGCGTTGCGCCGCTGGTTGTCGACGTTGATGTCCTGCACGAGCTGGACGGTCCGCGACTTGCTCGGGTCGCGCTTGATCAAGCCGCGACGCTCGAGCTGGTTTAGATGGTTGTGGACGGTCGAGCTCGAGCTCAGGCCCACGTTCTCGCCGATCTCCCGCACGCTAGGGGGGTAGCTGCGGTCGCGGTTGACGCGGCGGATGTAGTCAAGGATCTTGGTCTGCCGTTCGGTGAGCTGTTCGGTCAATTTGTTTTCATCTCCAGCGCGTGTTGGGTCGTTGCGGACGATCCTAGCACTCTCGCCCGCCTAATGCAAACTTTTGTTCGGGTTCCTTGACTTTCGAACACCCGTTCGCTACAGTTTGGCGAACAGATGTACGCCACAGGCTACGGAATCCGCCCGTTGCGCTCGGCTCGCCGCATCCGCCCGATCGGCCGCCTGGCTGCGGTGATGCTGCTGGCGCTGTCGGTCAGCCTGGGCCTCGCTGTGGTGGCTCACGGCGGCACGGCGGCTCAGGACGCGACCGTGGTGGTGCAGCCGGGGGACAGCTTGTGGTCGATCGCGGCGCAGCGCTACCCGTCAGATGACGTGAGGACAAGGGTGGACGACATCGAGCGGGCCAACGGCCTGCAGAGCCCCGTGATCGAGGCGGGGGAGATCCTGAAACTTCCGGCCTAGCCGGGTAGTAGCCTCGGAGCATGGAGATCGTGCTGTTGACCCGCCAGGGCTGCCACCTCTGTGACGAAGCCCTGGGCGTCCTGCGCTCCCTCGGCGTCGAGCCCGAGCTGCGCGACGTCGATGCCGATGATGACCTTCACGCCCTCTATGACTGGCGTGTACCCGTGGTATTGGTCGACGGCCGGGTTATCGCCGAAGGCCGGATCGACCGGGAGCGCCTGCGTGAGGCCCTGCCGGCGCTCTAACCAACGGGGGAGAAAGGTCCCTCTCGGGCCAGAAACACGACTCCTAGCTCTAGATGTTGCGCACGATAATGATTGCTATTCAGTCCATAAGCTTAAGGCAGGCATTCGGCTCGTTTGGCGCCAAACGGGCCTTATCTCGGGGGAAATACCGCACGTTTGGCGCCAGGCGTGCGAATTCGGGCGGCGTCGGTCCTAGGCGGACCGCTGTAGGGCCGGCTCGGCGTCCAGGCCGCGCATGAAGATCTCTAGCGGCAGGGCCGCCTCTTCGAAATCCGAGCGCAGGAGATCGAGGTCGGCGCCCGCCTGCTGTACACCCGCGATCGCGAGGTCGATCGTCCGCAAGGCGTCTCGAACGTAGCGCTCGAGCGGCCTGGGCACCCGACTGGCGGCGTTCTCGCGCCTCCAGGACTCGCGCACCTCGGCCGCCAGCTCCAGGAGCCGCGCGACCACCGAACCGGTCATCTCACGCTCGCGCGGATCCGTCTGGAGGCGCGTCAGCGCCTCGTCGAAGGACCGGACCAACCGCCGAAGCCGGACCTGGGTGCTCAAAGTACGCATGTTCGCAATCACAGCATAGCGAACAGGTGTTCGAATTACAAGTGTTTCAGGCGTCGTTGGCCCGTTAACGCGGCCACCCTGCCGAGCACCCGCTTCCTTTAAGTAGCCTTGGGAGCCCGCCCCACGATCAGGTTGAAGAAGCCAAGCGCGAAGCGCTCCACCGAGAGCACCTCCACCCCCGCCCGCGCGATCGTCTCCGCCGTACGCCGGTTGAAGTGGTCCTGCTGCAGCGCGACCAGGAGCGGGCTCACGGCGTCCTGTAGGAGCGCGACCGGCAGCAGATGGCTCCGCACGTGCTCAAGGAAGACCATCGGCGCCCCCGGCCGGGCGACCCGTAGCGCCTCCCGGACAGCGCTCTCAGGATCGCCGATCGTGCACAGGCACAGGTTGAACGCCACCGAATCGAAGCTCGCGTCCGGAAACCCAAGGTGCTGGGCATCCATCTCGACCAAATCCACACGGCGGCCCAGTCGCGCGGCCTCGTCCCGGGCAAACCCAAGCATGCCCAGGCTTGCGTCGACCCCGACCACCTCCGCCGACAGCAGGTAGTGGGGAAGGCTCAGCCCGGTTCCGAAGCCGATGTCGAGGACCCGGCCGGTGACGATCTCCCCCACCTTCCGCCGCCGCGCGGCCAGCAGGCGCTCGGTCAACGCAGACCCGCGGTGGTAGGAAGCCGGGTCACGGTCATAGATCCGGCGTACCCGGCTCAGCTGAGACACTGCCGCCCAAGCGTGCGCCAATTCCTGATTGCGGCAGGCCTGTTGCTGCCACTCGGACTCGATACGTTCGCCCTCGCGGCTGCGCTCGGCATAGCGGTGATACCTAAGTCCTCAACGCGCGTTAGGTAAGGGATGGCCGCCTTGCTGGGACTGTCTCGAAAGGAGGTCATTGGAATTGTGATCGCGGCCGCGCTCGTGATCATCCTGTTGGGCGCATTCATAAAGCCGTCGCCGCACGAGGTCCGTACTCCCGACGCTGTGGCATTGAATACGCGCATCGTCGATTCCGACCCGCCTGTGGACCTCTTCGAACCAGTCCAGCCGAGCCAATCCCTGAACGAGATTCGATGCGCGATGTGGCGACTGCGCCATACCCAGACCGCGGTCTGTCCGGATGCAGCCACCCTGGCAGGCCTGTACTTCCCCAAGCTGACCCAGAGCCCGAGCACGCCATACATCCCGTGGGTGTGGTGCGCGGCCACCTCGCTAGGTGCGGAGGGATTCAACGTGGAATTTCAGCCCAGCCGCCGGGCGATTGTGATTCATTGCTACCTCGCGAAGCCGTGGTTTTGGAGGCAGCCGCAGACGTCGCCAGCCAGTCCCCGACCCTTGCTGAGACTTCTGCTAGTCCCCACAGCGTTACTTCCGGCTGGGCCCATCAGCGTCATCGAAGACGATCGGATCGAGCACCTGATCGGGGACCAGAGCACCGAATATCAGATGGCAACCGCGACGATCGCCTGACGAATGTTCTACGGCGCGAAGATCCTACAGAGGCTGTCCGCCAGGGACTCGGCATCCATGCCCGGGTGGGTCAGGTAGTAGCCCACCGCGTCGCTGACCGCCCCCACCACCGCCCGCCCAAACACCCTCGGATCCTTGTCCGCATAGAAAGGATCGTGGGGCTTGGCGTGCCGCACCTCCTCCGCGACCGCTTCGGCGAAGCGGCCTTGCAGCTCGTGCCGCACCGCATCGACGCCCTCGCTCAGCCCAACCGACTCGACGATCAGAAGCCGCGCGACCGATGAGCGCTCGAAGCACGACACGACGAACGTGGTGATGCCAAATCGCAGCCGTTCGTGGTGGTTGTGGCCGGTAGCTGCGCTCGTGAGAACGTCGTGGATCAGCGCGCCGCCCTCTTGCTCCAGCAGCTCGCGGAAGCAGTCCTCCTTTGATGTGAAGAACTCGTAGAACGCCGACTTCGACATCCTGGCCCGCTCCACGACCTCGTCGACCGAGGTCGCGTTGTAGCCCTTCGTGGCGAACAACGCCAGCGCCGCGCCGGCGAGTCGCGCCCGGCGCCTCTCCAGCCTCGCGTCCCTGCGCTGCTGGATGCCGGGCGCGACCGACACCTAGTTCTTCGCCAGGGCCCGCGAGATGACGATGCGTTGGATCTCGCTCGTCCCTTCGAAGAGCGTGTAGATCTTGGCGTCGCGGTGCCACTTCTCGACCGGGAAATCGCGAATGTAGCCGTAACCGCCGCAGATCTGGATCGCCTGCTCGGTGACCTTGACGGCAACCTCGCCGGCCTTCAGCTTCGCCATCGAACCCTCGGCCTTCTTGAACTCACCGCCGTTCCGGCCTTCCCACAGCGCCCTCCAGATGAGCGCCCGCGTGGCCTCGATCTCGGTCGCCATGTCGGCGAGCATGAAAGCGATCGCCTCGTTCTCGATCAGGGCGCGTCCGAACTGCTTGCGCTCCTTCGCGTACGCCAGCGCGAACTCGAAGGCGGCGCGGGCGATCCCGAGCGCCTGCGCGCCGACGATCGGTCGCGAGAGCTCGAAAGTCTTGAGCGCGACTGACGAGCGTGAGTGCGTGCCTTCGCGCGCACGGGCAAGCTTTGCTTCCAGCTTCTCCACACCGCCCAATACGTTCTCAGCCGGGATCGTGCAGTCCTCGAGCAGCACCTCGGCGGTGTGCGAGGCGCGGATGCCCATCTTCTTTTCCTTCTTGCCCATGCGCAGGCCCTTGGTGCCCGGCCCGATCACAAAGCTCGCCTGCCCGCGTGTCCCAAGCTCCGGCTCGACCGCCGCGACTACGACGTGTACGTCGGCGATCCCGCCGTTGGTGATGAAGATCTTCTGGCCGTTGATCACCCAGTCGCCGTTCTTGCGGACGGCCCGCGTCTTCATCGAGGAGACGTCAGACCCGGCGTCCGGCTCCGTCACGGCGAATGCTCCGAGAGCGGGCTTGTCGACCGTGCCAAAGCAGGCTGGGATCCAGGTCGCGATCTGCTCCGGGGTTCCTTGCGTGAAGATCGCGGCGATGGGCAGGCCCGTGCCCTGGATGGCGAGCGCGATGCCGGCGCAGCCCCAGGTCAGCTCCTCGGCGACCAGGGCGGGCATGATGCCGGTGCTGTCGCCGTAGGTCTGCTGGAGAAATTCCACGCCATACAGGCCGACCTCGGCCGCCTTCTTGACGACCGGCCACGGAAACTCCTCGGCCTCGTCGTATTGGTGCGCGACCGGGCGGATCTCTTTTTCCGCGAAGCTGTGCACCCAGTCGCGGATCTCACGCTGTTCGTCGCTCAGCTCGAACGAAATCATCTCGGCCATTGCTCCTGTGTGGACACCGTTCAGTACTTGAACGTACCGGTTTCTTCTATGACGCTACGCCGCAGTGCGTCATCGTGTCAAGTGCCTTAACCGATTTCCTGGGTCCAGCTACTCCCCCATCCAGTTCGGTTTGCGTTTGGCCAGGAAGGCTTCGACGCCTTCCTTGAAGTCTCGTGACGTGTAGCACTTGATGATCAGATCGGAGTCGCCTCCCTCCGGCATCATGGTGTCGCGCACCCTGCGCAGCGCCTCCTTGGTGGCCCACAGCGTGAGAGGCGCCAGGGACGCCACCTCCTCCGCGAGCGACTGCGCGCGGGCCGGGAGGGACGCCTCGTCAGGCGTGATCTCCGACAGCAACCCCCACGCGAGCATCTCTCCGGCGTTGATCAACCTCGCGCGCATGATCAAGTCCTTGAGGCGCGCAAAACCAATCAGCGCCGCGGCGCGCGTGTAGTTCGCCATCGAAAGGCAGTTGCCCAGGGTGCGGGCGATCGGAAACCCGTACCGCGCGGACGGCGACCCGATCCGCAGGTCGCAGCAGGCCGCGATCGCGGCTCCCGCCCCTGTGCATGGACCAGCGATCGCGGCGATCGTTGGGACGCGGATCGACTCGAGCGTTCTCATCACGACGTTGCCGCGCGCCTCGTAGCCGAGAGCGTCCTGCTCGGTCTTGAAGGCGCGGAACTGACCGATATCGGTACCGGCCACGAACGCCTGCCCGCCCGCGCCCGTCAGCACAACGGCTCGGAAAGCGCGGTCGGCGTTGACGTCGTGACACGCCTGCTCGAGCCGGTCGTACATGTTCCAGGTGAGGGCGTTGCGCGCCTGGGGCCGGTTGAACGTGATCCAGGCGATCGCGCCTTTCCGCTCGAAGATCAGCTCGTCCGCGAGCGCCTGGCTCACGAGACCTTCACGACCCGCTGGTCGAGCAGCTGCTGAACCTCCGTGGGTTCATAACCCAGCTCGGCCAGCAGGTCCGCCGATCCCTCACCGAGCAGCGGCCCAGCAGCGTCCTGCCTGACCGGCGTCCGCGAGAACCGCATGGGCGAGCCAAGCTGTCGAACGGGACCGACCTTGGGGTGCGGCGCGTCCCAGAAGTAATGCCTGGCGAGGAGGTGGGGATCGTTGAACACCTGGCCGAAGTCCTGGATCGGCGCGCACGGAACGCCGGCCTCGCCGAGCGCGCTCAGCCAGTGCGCGACCGGCTGCGTCGACGTGACGGATTCGATCGTCACCGCGAGAGCTTCCCGGTGGCGGTGGCGGAGATTCGAGTCGGCGTACCGCTCGTCCGCCAGCAGGCTTTCCAGGCCAAGCGTCCGGCACAGCGCAGTCCAGTTGAATTTCGTCGTGGCCCCGATCGTCAGCCAGCCATCCGCCGCCCGGAATGCCTGGTACGGAGCCGCGCTCTGGTGCGCGGAGCCTGAAGGCTGAGGGATCGCCCCGGTCGCAAAGTAGCTGCCCGCCTCCCAGATCGCAAACGAGACGCCGGCCTCGAGCAGCGACACGTCGATGAACTGGCCGTGGCCGGTCGTGCGCCGCTCGTAAAGGGCGGCGAGCGCAGCGAGGGCGCCGTACAGAGCGCACACGAGGTCGCACATCGGCACGCCGATCTTCACCGGCTCGCCGCCCGGCGTGCCGGTGACGCTCATGAGGCCGGAGCGAGCCTGGGCCATGATGTCCATGCCAGGTTGGTCGCGCAGCGGCCCATCCTGGCCCCATCCGGAGGCGGCGACGTAGATCAACGCAGGGTTGATGCGCTGCAGGCTCTCGTACTCGAGGCCGAGGTCGCCCATCGTCCCCGGCCGGAGATTCTCGACGACGATGTCCGCCGTGCCCACGAGCTTGCGAAAGATCTCCTTGCCCTGCTCGGTCTTCAGGTCGAGAGCGATCGAGCGCTTGTTGCGGTTGAGGCGCATGAACGCGGAGCCTTCGCCATCGATCAGCGGCGCCGACTGGCGGACCTGGTCGCCGCCGTCCGGGTGCTCCACCTTGATCACCTCGGCGCCGAGGTCGGCCAGCTGCATGCCGCAGAAGGGCGCCGCCATGTAGTTGCCCACCTCGACCACCCGGATTCCGGTGAGCGGTGGAGCGGCTGGCATGTCGTGGTTATCGCTCATCGAGCTGCCTTGCGTCGTAGTCAAGCCAGTCTCGGAGGACCTCGACTGTGTGTTGGCCGAGCAACGGCGGCGGGACCCGGATCGGGCTCGAGGCTCCGTCGATCTTCCATGGAGCACCGACCTGGCGGATCCGCCCCGACTTCGGGTGTTCGATCTCCACCGTCATCTCGCGCTCGGTCGCCAGCGGGCTGGCAAACGCTTCGTCGATGCCGAGGATCGGCCCAGCCGGAATCCCAAACTCTTCGAACCGCTTCAGCCATGACTCGCGAGTGTCGTTCCTCAGGTGACTTTCGATGGCGCGCACCAGCTCAGGCCGCGCCGCCTGGCGCAGGGCGTTGGTGGCGAACCTCGGGTCGTCCGCAAGCTCTGGCGCGCGAATCGCTTCGCAGAAGCGCACGAACTGCGCGTCGCTTGCGACCGCCACGTTGATGAACCCGTCGCTCACCGCGAACGTCCCGTAGGGCGCGATGGTCGCATGGTGGTTGCCCTCCTGCGTCGGGATCTCGCCGGTCGCGAAAAAGCGTCCGGCCTGGTAGGTGAACAGGGCCAGCAGCGAGTCATTGAGGGCGACGTCGATCCTGCGCCCCTTTCCGGTGCGTGCCCGCTCGACCAGCGCGGCCAGGATCGCCTGTGACGCAAACATCCCCGCGGTGATGTCGCCGATCGGAACCCCGACTTTGGTCGGCGGACTCTCAGGGGTTGCGTTCACGCTCATCATCCCGGACGTCCCCTGCGCGATCTGGTCGTATCCGGCAAGCGTCGGCTGGTTCTGCCCGAAGCCGCTGATCGACGCGTACACGAGCGCAGGCTTCATGGCTTGAAGCTTGTCCGCGTCGAGACCAAGACGCGCCATGGTGCCGGGCTTGAAGTTCTCCACCACGACGTCGCTCGCCATGGCCAGGCGTTCGGCCACGGCCTGGGCCGCCGGCCGCTTCAAGTCGAGTACCACGCTGCGCTTGTTGCGGTTTACCGACAGGAAATAAGACGACTCGCCCTTGATGAAAGGCGGGCCCCACTGACGGGAATGGTCGCCGGATGGCGACTCGATCTTGACGACGTCGGCTCCAAGGTCGCCGAGCAGCATCGTGCAATACGGCCCCGCGAGCGCATGGCTGAAGTCCAGGACGCGGATGCCCGCCAGCGGTAGAGGCGTCGCGGTCTCCATTTCGTCAGGCCTGCCGTGCGGGCGCGGCGCCGCTATCCGCCGCCGGACGCATGAACAGCTGCAGGCGGCCGCGCAGGCCGTGAACGTGCATGAACCTGGCTTCTCGCCGCGACAGGATCGTTTTCATCGACATCTGCTCCAGGCTCGCAACCTCCTCAACCAGCGCCTGGCGCAGCATGGTCGCGAGAACGTCCGGCGCCTCATGCGCGGGCGGTTGCTCGGCCACCACGCGATCGACGAGCCGCAGTCCGAACAGGTCCCGAGCCGTGAGCTTCAGGTGGCCCGCCAGCTCGTGCGCGTGGTCCGCATCGTGGTAGAGGATCGATGACGCGGCTTCGGGTCCGATCACTGAGAAGATCGCGTTCTCCAGCATGAGGAGGCGGTCGCCCACAGAGAGGGCCAGCGCTCCGCCGCTACCGCCTTCGCCCACGACGACATTGATGATGCGGGTGCGCAGACGTCCGAGCCGCGCGAGCGATTCAGCGACGGCCCCGGTGATGCCACCCGCCTCTGCCTCGGCATCTGTCGCCGCGCCCGGAGTGTCGACCAGCGTGATCAGCGGGAGGGAAAAGCGCTCCGCGATAGTGAACGCGCGCTGTGCTTTCCGGTAGCCGCTAGGCCGTGCCCGGCCGCCGTTAGCACTATGGCGGTCCTGCGCGACCACCACGACGGGGCGGCCATTCAGCGTGCCGATGGCGGCCATGAAAGAGTCGTCATCCTCCCCACTCCGGTCGCCATGGAGCTCGAAAGCGTCGTTGAAGACGCGCCGGGCAAGGTCCCGGCCGGTCGGCCGCGTCGGGTGCCGCGCCAGTTCGACGGTTTCCCAAACGGGTCGGTCAGAAGCCGCGAGCGGAGACACCCTAGGCGCCGCGGGTTTCTTGGCGCGGACCGTCTCTTGCTTGCGGAGCAGCGCCGCAAGGTGCCCGAGCACCGGGCGCAGGTTTGCGCGTTCAACGATTGCGTCGATGGTGCCGTGCTGAAACGCGAACTCGGCGGTCCCGGGCGGCACCGCGTCGCCGATGGCCTTCTCGTGGACGCGCGGCCCCACAAAAGATATGCGCGCGTGCGGCTCGGCCAGGATCACGTCTCCCAGGCTCGCGAACGACGCCAGCACGCCTCCCATCGTCGGATCCGTGAGGACGGTCAGCAGTGGTACCCCCTGCTCGCGCAAGCGCGCAGCGCCGAGCGCCGTCTTTGCCATCTGGAACAGGGCCACCATGCCTTCCTGGATGCGCGCGCCGCCGGACGAGCAAACCACTATCACCGGCACTCGGAGGCGCCGTCCCGAGTCGAACGCGCGAGCCAGCTTCTCCCCGACGACGCTGCCCATGGTGCCGCCCAGAAACCTGAAATCGAACACGGCGAGCACGACCTCGGCGCCCATCACCCGGCAGCGCCCGGTGACCACCGCGTCGAGGAGTCCGGTCGCCGCTTGCGCCTCTGCCACCTGCTTGTCGTAGGTCGTGACACCATCGGAGAAATGGATTGGATTCCCCGACCAGATGTGCCGGTCCGATTCTTGAAAGGTGCGCCTGTCGGCGATCTGCTCGATCCGCTGCATCGTGGTCAGCGGCCCGTGGTAGCCGCAGGTCGCGCACACGCGGAGGGCGTTCATCGGCCCGCCACACCTGGCGCACGCGTCGGCTTTGCCCGTGGCTGGCCCGTGCGGGACGCTAGGCGCCGGCGTCGACATCGTCTGAGACCTCCGGCTGCCACCTGAGCAGTGAAACGTCGGCTACGACTCGCAGGTGCATGCGCATCGCATCCGCTGCACGCTGGGTGTCGCCTGCTGCGATGGCGGCAAGGATGCTGCGGTGCGCTTCGAGCGAGCGGGGCGGCCGTCCCGGCTCGCTGAGGGATTCGACGCGGCTCTCTTGAATGACCTCCGCCATGGCGTCGATCAGATGCAGGAGCACCTGGTTGCCCGCGGCAAGCGCGATGGCATGATGAAAAGCCGTATCGCCTTCGGTGCCCAGCCCGCCGGCGTTGATCTCAGCCTCCATCGTCCTCACCGCGGCTTTCATCGCGGCGAGGTCCTCGTCGCCACGGTGCGCGGCCGCCAGCTCCGCCAGCTTGACCTCCAGCGCCTCGCGGGCCTCGAGCACGTCAGGGAGACGCCGGCGGCGCTCGAGCAGCTTGGCGAGCGACTCGCCAAAACCGCGGGTCCGGCGCAGGAAGACGCCCTCCCCCTGGCGCACGTCGACAAAGCCGAGCGCCTGGAGCACGACGAATGACTGGCGCACCGAAGTGCGGCTGACATGGAGCTTTTGCGCCAGCTCGCGCTCGGCCGGAAACTGGTCTCCCGGCTTCATGCTCGACTCGCGCACGAATTCGCCGAGTCGCTCGCCCACGTCCTCGTAAAGACGCCGGCTGCGCTCGAGCGGACGAAGCGCCGCTGTGGATGGCGCGCCCATCGCGGGGGAGTTTACCAGCCAACAGGTCTACTGGTCCAACCATTGACAACAGATCCGGCCTGGACTAATCTCGCCCGGAACCGGCGGAGCTTTGGGCCTGGAGGGACGTCATGACCGTCAACCGACGAAACGTAGGTACCTGGCGCATGGTGGCGACATCGGTCGCTGCCCTTTTTGTGATCGCCGCGTGCGGTGGTAACGGCTCCTCCCCCTCCGGCAAGCTGCCCACCGGCCCGGTGACCATGGGCGTGCTGTCGTGCTTCACGGGCAGCCTCGCCAGCTTGGGCCAGGCCATGCTCCAGGGCTCGCAGGTGGCCCAGAAGGCGATCAATGACGCCGGCGGAATCCTGGGCCAGCAGCTGACGATCGCCCACGCCGACACCCAGTGCGACGAAGCCGACTCGGTGCCGGCCACGCGCCAGCTCCTGGCCGCGAGCAACGTGGTGGGGATCATCGGCCCCGAGACCCAGGAGATCAACGCTGTCGCCCCGATCGTCTCGTCGGCCAAGGTCCCGACGCAGTTCCAGGGCGGAAGCACCCTCTTCGACAAGAACAGCAACCAGTACCTGTGGAGGGACAGCCCCTCGGACTCCCAGCTTGGCGTGGCCATGGCCCTGTACGCCTACAAGAAGGGATACCGAAACGCCGCTCTGATCTTCTACTCCGACATCGCTGCCCAAACGTTCCCACCGCCGATCATGAATACGTTCAAGAAGCTCGGCGGCGCCATCGCCACCAGCATCACCATCGCCCCGGGCCAGACGTCCTACCTCACGCAGGTCCAGCAGGTCATCGCGACCAAGCCCGACGTGATCTTCACGCAGACCGACGCTCCGACCGCTGCGGTGCTCTTCCGCAATTTCAAGGAGCTGGACAACCTTGCGATTCCATTCGTCGGCACTGACGTCACAGGCGGTGACGACTTCCTCAAGGCCATCACGTACCAGGTGGCGCACGACCACCTGATCTCCGTCTACGGCACTTCGGTGTCGGGCGCCGCGGCGGATGAGTTCAACAAGCAGTTCGCAGCGGTCGTCGGCGCCAACCAGCAGCCGCTGGCGAACGCCAACTACGCGTATGACGCGGTGATCAGCCAGGCGCTGGCGATCGACAAGGCGAAGAGCATCTCGGGACCAGACATCAACGCGGCCATGACGAGCGTGACCACCCCGCCTGGCACGCAGTGCTACACCTACAAGGCGTGCCTGGACCTGATCAACGCCGGCACCAAGATCAACTTCGACGGCGCCAGCGGCCCGCTCGACTACAACCAGTACCACAACGTGTTCGGGCCGTACGCCGCGTTCCAGCAGGATCCCGCTACGGGACAGCAGGTGCAGATCCAGGTGCTGTCCGCCGCGGACCTGGCCGCCGCCACGCCGTAGACCGAAGCCGAGAGCCATCTCGTCGAACCGTCTCTCTGAGACAGTAGAAGCACGCCAGAATGGTGGAGGTTAGCTCGTGCACGAGGCGCTGCTGACGCTTGGGTTCGGGATCGTCACCGCGTCCATCCTGGCGCTGTCTGCGGTCGCGTTCACGCTCGAGTACGCGGTGACCAACGTCGCCAACGTGTCCCACGGCGAGATCCTCACGGTGGGGGCGTACGCCGCGTACCTGGTCCACCAGAGGACCGGTAGCGCCATCGCCGCGGCAATCGCTGCTGCGGTCGCGGGGGGCCTGGTCGCTCTCGCCATGCATTCCGCCGTGATCGGCCCGTTTATCCGCTTCGGCGCGAGCCCGACAGTGGTCTTCATCGCGACGCTCGGGATGTCGTTTGTCATTCAGAACGTGCTGGTCGTCTTCTTTGGCGCGGCCAACGTCGCCTACACGCTCGACCCTGGGGCGCCTCAGCAGATCGGACCCTTCCTGCTGACTCCGCTCGACATCGAGATCGTCGTGTCGGCGATCGCGATCACGTTCGTTCTCTTCCTGATCATCTCCCGCACGAAGTTCGGCAAAGCGTTGCGGGCCGTGTCGCAAAACCGCGAGCTCGCACGTGTCACGGGCATCAACGCAACGCGGGTGGCTGCGACGACATTCTTCCTGGCCGGCCTTATCGCGGGCTACGCGGGGTTCGTTCTCGCCGAGAGCGTCGGTTCATTCAATCCGTACTTCGGTTTCGGCTTCTTCCTCATAACGCTGACGGCCGCTGTCGCTGGAGGCCTCGGTAAGGCAGTCGGCACCATGGTCGGTGCGGTCATGGTGGGCCTCATCCTGGAATTTGCCGGCGGCTACGTCAGCTCGAGCTACAACCTCGCATTCGCGTTTGCGATCCTGGCGGTGGTCATCCTGGTCCGCCCGCGTGGCCTGTTCACCAACGCCCGGCGAACTGTGTTCGAATGAGCGCCTATCTCATATCGGTGCTGACAGAAGGCGCCATCTTCGGAATCATGGCCCTCGGCCTCAACGTCATCTGGGGCTGGTCCGGCGACTTCGACCTCGCTTACTACGGATACGTCGCAGTCGGCGCTTACATGACCCTTGTGCTCACCATCGGGCCGGCAACAGCACCCGCGCAGTACGTCATTGGACTGCAGCTGCCATATCCGTTGGCCGTGGTGATCGCTGTCGCCGCCGCGATGGCCGTGAGCCTGGTCGTCGGACTGATCGCGCTGCGGCACTTGCGCGGCATCTATTTCTCGATCGTCACGTTGGGAGCCGTCTACGTGATCTACATCATCGCGGGCCAATACGTCCCCCTTTTCAACGGGTACAACGGCCTCTCCGGTCTCTTCGATCCTATGGGTGATTGGTTCGGGCTCGACTACCAGTCCTATCAGTACTTCTTGCTCGGGCTGTGCCTGGTCATGTTCGCGCTTGTCTTTCTGCTCATGTGGCGCGTCTCCGGCAGCCGCTTCGGCATGGCGCTGCGGACTCTGCGCGAGGACGAACGCGCGGCCGCCGCGTTCGGGCGTGATATCTACCGGCTCAAACTCAAGGGCTACGTGCTGGGCGCGGGCCTGGGCGGCTTCGCGGGAGCCCTCTTCGTCGCCTATCTGAGCGCATTCAATCCATCGGCGTGGTCACCGGTCGGCGAGGTGATCGCCCTGTACGCCGCGGTGCTCGTCGGCGGCCGCGGAAACATATGGGGTGTCGCGCTGGGAGTCCTGATCATGGGCGTGCTGGTGCAAGAGTCCACGCGCTTCCTGCCGGAGCTGCCGGGCCTCGGTCAGCTGAACACCCTCCATCCACAGATTCTGCTTGCGATGCGGGGAGCGATCATCGGCCTCGTCCTCGTACTCTTCCTCCGGTTCAGGCCGCAGGGGTTGCTTCCCGAGCGACGGTACGTCGACCGCCCACCCACCGTAGACGCCGCGCCGCGAGCCGCTTGAGCGCAGCCACCACGACGCCGACGCTCGAGGTCCGGGGGCTGACCAAGCACTTCGGCGGCGTCTATGCGGTCGAGGACTGCTCGTTCGTCGCGCCCGCGGGACAGGTGACCGGGCTGATCGGACCCAACGGCGCCGGCAAGAGCACGGCGATCGACCTCATCTCGGGCTTCAAGCTGCCCGACAAGGGAACGGTG
Organism: Candidatus Dormiibacterota bacterium; assembly: GCA_036833175.1. Classification (GTDB taxonomy): domain Bacteria; phylum Chloroflexota; class Dormibacteria; order Dormibacterales; family Dormibacteraceae; genus Palsa-870. The sequence goes on along the minus strand of DAITQH010000015.1, from coordinate 12,490 downwards.
CTCTTCAAAGGCCGGGCGCTCGAAGGACTCTCCCCCCACCACATCTCGCGCCTCGGGTTGATCCGCACCTTCCAGTCACCACGCGAATGGCCTGGCCTTACGGTGCTGGAAAACGTCGTCATGGCGCGATGGGACTCAGGCCGCGAAGGCTTCCTGCGTGGCGTCGTTGGTTTGGGTCGGACACAGCGCGGCAGGGCCGCAGACGAGCTGGTGAGAGCGCGCGAGATCCTCGACGAGTTCGGCCTCGCCAAGCTCCGGAACGAGCGCGCTGGCACCCTCAGCGGTGGCCAGAAGCGCCTCGTGGAGTTTGCCCGCATCCGGATGGCCCAGCCAGAGCTCGTGATCCTCGACGAGCCAATGGGCGGCGTCAACCCGGTCCTGGGCGAGCGAATGGCCGTTGCCATCGAAGCCTTCATCGCGACCGGCACGTCGGTCATCGTCGTAGAGCACAACCTCCCATTCATCGAACGAGTTACCCAGCACGTGATCGTGATGGCCGCGGGCACCGTAATTGCCGAAGGCCCATTCGAGACCCTGCGTTCGAATCGGGACGTGATCGACGCGTATCTAGGCGAGATGGTTCAGCAGTGAGCGAAGAACGAGTCCTGGAGGTTTCTAAGCTCACCGCGGGATATGGCGGTCCGCCTGTCATCTCAGCCGTCACCATCGAAGCAAAGCGCGGCGCAATCACCGCGATCGTCGGACCCAACGGCGCCGGAAAATCAACGCTGCTCAAGGCGATCGCGGGCCTCATCCGCCCAACCGAGGGCTCGGTCAAGGTCAATGGCGCCGACGTGACCGGGCTGCCGGCCGAGAAGCTCGTGAGCAAAGGCCTGGCCTACGTGCCACAAGTTGCCAACGTCTTCCCCGAGCTCACGATCCGCGAGAACCTGGACATGGGCGGCTACAGCCGAAAGGCCGGCGTTGGCGAGCGCATCGACCAGCTGTTCAAGCTCTTCCCCGACCTGGCGGCATCGTCCCAGCGCAAGGCTCACACCCTGAGTGGCGGTCAGCGCACCATGCTCGCCCTCGCCAGGGGCTTGATGGTCGACCCTGCAGTGCTGATCCTCGACGAGCCCAGCGCCGGGCTGGCGCCGAAGTTCCAGGGCCTGATCTGGGAACGCATCGAGGAGATCCGCTCCACGAACGTCGCTGTGCTGGTGATCGAGCAGAACACGCGCGAGACGCTGCGCCACGCGCAGTGGGCCTACGTGCTGGTCCTAGGACAGAACCGCCTCGAAGGCCCGGGCAAAGACCTGCTGGACGACGAAGAAGTGGTGAATCTCTACGTCGGCCGCCTCTCGTGACAGGCTGATCGAGACGCAAGAGCGGACCGACCCGCGGATCGATGCCGCGATCGGGGCCATCGGCGGCCTGGCGGGTGGGTTGCTCGGAGTCGGCGGTGGTTTTGTCATGGTGCCCCTGCAGGTCATCTGGGCCAAGCGCACCCAGCACCGCGCCACAGGCACCTCCCTGGCGGCGATCCTCCCCATCGCCATCGTGGCCGCGGCCACCTACTACTTCGGCCGCAGCTCCCCGCAGACCGACCTGGCGGTGGCCTTCTTCCTGGGCGTGGGCGGCGTGGTCGGGGCATTCTTCGGTTCGCTCGCTGCGCGCCGGATCTCCGACAGGGTGCTCAGCATCATGTTCGCGATGCTCCTTGTCGCGGTCGGGCTGAAGGAGGTGTACGACGCCTTCATCGGCGCGGCGCCGCACCTGCTTGGGGCAGCCGTGCGCGCCCTCTCGTTCAGGGACTACGCGGCGATCACGGCGGGAGGCGTGGTGGTGGGGGTCGTGAGCGGCCTCACGGGTGTTGGCGGTGGAATCCTGATCGTCCCCCTCTTAGGACTTGGATTCGGCATCAGGCAGCGAGTCGCGCAGGGGACATCCCTGGTCGCGGTCCTCCCCACCTCGGCGATCGGGGCGCTCACGCATCACCGCAGCGGGGACGTCAACCTCCGCGCCGCGATGTGGATGGGAATCGCCGGGGTGCCCGCAGCGGTCGCCGGATCAGCGCTGGCGCTGTGGCTGCCCCAGCGAGTCCTGGGCGGCCTCTTCGGCGTCTTCCTGCTGTTCGCGGCGGCGCGCATGTGGCCCCGTCACACCGACCGGACCCAGGCTACTCCGGAGACTTAGCGGGCGCCTCGGGGGTCGTCACCACCGCGTGGTGCCGGAATTGAAGGTCGGCGGCCGGCTGGGCCGCACCGCCCTTCGGCTTCTTTTTCTTCTTGGCTTCCCGTCCCTGCTTGTCGCGTCCTTTACCCATGGGCACCAGTTTCTATGACTTGGGCCAGTTCGCGCAAGAACGATTCCACGTCGGTGACCAGGCCGATCGACTGCCAGCTGCCCCGGTCCGCCAGTTTGGTCACCACCGCAGGGTTGATATCGACGCACACGGTGCGCACTCCGGCAGGCAGCATGTTGCCCGTTGCAATCGAGTGCAGCATGGTGGAAAGCATCAAGGCCAGGCGCACTCCGGGCAGCGCCGCGCGCATCTGCCGCTGGGCCTCGACCATCTCGGTGACGACGTCGGGCAGCGGCCCGTCATCCCGCACCGACCCGGCCAGCACGAACTCGACTCCATGCTCGATCGCCGACTTCATCACGCCGGATTTGAGCTGGCCACTTTCAACCATCTGCCGCAGACCGCCGGCGGCTCGCACGCGGTTGATCGCACGCATGTGGTGCTCGTGGCCGTGCTCGATCGGCATCCCACTCTCGACATTTACTCCGAGCGCCGTCCCAAACAGGGCCGACTCGACGTCGTGGACGGCGAGCGCGTTGCCCGCGAACAGGACCTGGACGTAGCCCAGCTCGATCAACCTCGACAGGTAGCGCCCGGCGCCAGTGTGGACCACCGCGGGCCCAGCCACGACCAGCACCCGCCCGCCAGAGGCCCTGATCTGGCGCATCTCCTCGGCGATGCCCGAGATCAGCACCTTCTTCGGCTTCTCCGCCGAGACCTCGCTGCCCATGAAGCTGAAGATCTCGGTCTGCCGCGACCGCTCCTGCGGCGTGACGCGGACGCCCTGGTGTCCGACCACGACGTCGAGGCCGGGCTTGGCGGCCTGGAACACGATGCACCATGCGCGCGGGGCCTCTCGATCGACCGCGATCGCGCAATCCATCTCCATGTTGTCGACGCGCACCCACCGGCCCTCGATGAGCACGTCGGTCGGCAGGTTGCTCGTCGAGTAGAAGCCCTCCGGGAAGACTCCCTCCTGCGTGACGGCCTCAGTGCGGACCGGCTGCTCCGACTCGGCCGTCGCGCCCAGGGCGCGCGCCTGGCGAACGATCCGGTCGAGGTCCTCGGCCGATCCCGCCACGACCTCCATACGACACAGCGACGGGTCGGTCTTGTGCTGGCCGACCTTGAGCTCCTCAATCGTGAAGTTGCCACCGAGGTCCATCACCATGTCCATCACCTGCGGAAGGATCATCGAGTCGATGATGTGGCCCGTCAGGACGAGGCGGGCGGTGTACTTGCGCTCGCTCACCGTCGCGCGCCCGCGGCCGCGTTGATCTGCCGCTTCAATCCCTCGGCTTCGTGAGCCGGGCTCTTCGCGTACATGAGGCTTCGGCTCGAGCTGACAAGCGCCGACGCGCGATCGCCGTTCCACGCGCCCTGGACCGAGCCCTCCAGGTCCCCGCCCTGCGCGCCCACCCCGGGGATGAGAAACGGAAGCTGCGTCGCGCGGCGCACTTCGACGATCTGGTCCGGCGCCGTGGCCCCGACAACCAGGCCCACGTTGCCCGCAGTGTTCAAGCGATCGGCCAGCGCGGCGACGTGCATGTACAGCGGCCGGCCCTCCGCCACCAGGTGCTGCAGGTCCGCGGCCCCCGGATTGGACGAGCGGCAAACAACGTAGACGCCGCAGTCTGCGTACCGGGTGAACTCTTCGATGGAGTCGGCGCCCAGGTAAGGGTTGACGGTGACCGCGTCCATCGCGAGTGTCACAAAAACTGCTTCCGCGTAGGCCTTCATGGTGTTGCCCATGTCTCCGCGCTTGGCGTCGAACAGGAACGGGGTTTTGCGAGTGCTGTCGCGAAGCTCCATCAAGGCCGACCATCCGTCCGGACCGTACCTCTCCCAGAAGGCGCTGTTGGGCTTGAAGCAGCAGGCGTGCTCCTCCGTTTGGCGAATCACCTCGCGGCAGTGCCGGAGCGCGCCGGCCGCCCCCCCATCGATACGCTCCGGGGCCGGATCGAGACCGACGCAAAGCAAGGTGTTGCGATCCGCGGAATTGGCGCGCAAGCGATCGAAGTAACCCAAGCCACCCAATGCTAACTACGCGGGGAGATCAAAATTGAGGCGTGGGTCAATCCGTACGAGTCGCGCTGGCGCAGGTCAACCCGGTAGTTGGCGACCTCGAAGGCAATGCACGCCTGGTCATGGATTGGATCGACCGGGCGCGCGAGCAGCGTGCAGATATCGTCTGCTTTCCGGAGCTGGTGCTGACCGGCTACCCGCCCGAGGACCTTGTCCTCAAGCGCTCGTTCGTACGCGACAACCTCAAGCAGCTCGACAAGGTGACGAAGGCGGCAACGGGAATCACTGCTGTCGTCGGGTTCGTTGATGACGATGGCGCGACCTTCAACGCTGCGGCCGTCATTCACGATGCCGAGCTCAAGGCCGTCTATCACAAGGTTTTCCTGCCGAACTACGGCGTATTCGATGAGCAGCGCTACTTCGAGCCCGGCCATCGCTGCCCCATCATCGAGCTCGATGGCGTGCGGATCGGAATCTCGATCTGTGAGGACTGCTGGTATCCGTCCGGACCCATGGCCTGGCAGGCGCACCACGGCGCGGAGCTGCTGATCAACATCAATGGCTCGCCCTACCATGCCGGCAAGCGGGCGCAGCGCGAGGCCATGGTCGCCGAACGCGCGGCCAACTACGGCACTTTCGTCACTTACGTCAACACAGTCGGTGGCCAGGACGAGCTCGTCTTCGACGGAAACAGCGTCGTTTTCGGCCCGCGCGGCCAGATCCTGGCGCATGCCGAGTCGTTCGCTGAAGACATGCTGGTTTGCGACCTCGACATCGAGGAAGCGCGGCAGGTGCGTCCGGTGGAGAAAATCCGGTATGAGGCGGAGGGAGCGGAACGTTTGGAGCTGGTCGTGACCGAGGTACCGCTGCAGAGCTCAACCGCTGCCACGGCCAGGCCGCCAGTCGCGCCGCGCCTCGCGACGCCGCTCGAAGGCCCGGCGGAGATCTACACCGCCGTCGTGCTCGGGACGGGCGACTACATCCGCAAGCAGGGTTTTGAGAAGGTCATCATCGGCCTGTCCGGCGGAGTCGATTCCGCGCTGACCGCTGCTATCGCGCGCGACGCGCTGGGGCCGGAGAACGTTCTCGGCGTCCGCCTCACCTCGCGCCATACGTCACAGGAAAGCCTCGATGACGCGGGGATGGTCGCCGAGGTGCTGGGCTTTCAACTCCAGGACTATTCGATCGAACCGCCGCACCGAGGGTTCGAGGAGGTCCTGGCGCCTGCGTTCAAGGGCACCAAGCCGGGAGTGGCTGAAGAGAACGTGCAATCCCGAATCCGCGCGACCATCCTGTACGCGCTGTCGAACAAGTTCGGCTACATCGTGCTGAGCACCGGCAACAAGTCGGAGCTAGCGACCGGGTACGGGACTCTTTACGGCGACATGGCGGGCGGCTATGCAGTGATCAAAGACATCTACAAGACCACCGTGTACGAGCTCTGCCGGTACCGCAACAGCCTCGGCCCTGCGATCCCCGAGCGGGTGCTGACCAAGGCGCCGTCGGCCGAGCTGCGGCCGGACCAGAAGGACACCGACAGCCTGCCGCCATACGAAGAGCTCGATCCGATCCTGCGCGGTTACATCGAGGATGACCTGAGCCCCGAGGACCTGGTCGCTGCCGGCCACCGGCCCGAAACTGTCGCCAGGGTGATCAAGCTGGTCGACAGGAGCGAGTACAAGCGCCGGCAGGCGCCCCCGGGCGTGAAGATCACCCCGCGGGCGTTTGGGCGCGACCGCCGGCTCCCGATCGTCAACCGGTACAGCCCCAATGGCGCCGCGATCCCGGCGGAGCCGGGCACGCGCAGGGCCCAGTAGCAACTGAGATGGCCCCCTAGGCATAATTTCCTTCGATACCAGATATAGATAGGGGCTATGGCTGACTCTTTTGACGTTGTCGTGATCGGTGGAGGTCCCGGGGGATACGTGGCCGCCCTCCGCGCAGCGCAGCTTGGCGCGAAGGTGGCCGTCGTTGAACGCGACCGCGTGGGCGGCACCTGCCTGGTTCGCGGCTGCATCCCGACCAAAGCCCTCCTGCAGTCCGCCGAGCTCTACACCCTGGCCAAGGCAGGAGCCGAGTTCGGGGTGGTCTCGGACAAGGTCGGCATCGACTGGTCCGCAGCCCTCGGACGCAAGACGGAGGTGGTCGACAAGCTGGTCAAGGGCGTCGAGGGACTTCTCAAGGCGGGGGGCGTGAGCCTGGTGCGCGGCACGGCAAGCTTGGCCGGAAAAGGCGTGGTCGAGGTTTCCGGCGAGCGCATCCAGGCCAAGGACATCGTGATCGCTACCGGTTCCGCGGTGGCCCGGATCCCGCTCAAGGGCGCGGAGCTCACCATCGACTCGGACCAGATCCTCGAGCTCAAGGAGATTCCGGGGCGCCTTGCGGTCATCGGCGGAGGCGTCGTGGGCATGGAGTTCGCTGCGATGTTCGCGGCGCTCGGCACCAAGGTGACAGTCCTCGAGATGCTCCCGCAAGTCCTTCCGATGGTTGACGCCGACCTCGTTGCGGTCTACACCAAGCACCTGGCCGGCCTCGGTGGCGAGGTCCACACCAATGCCAAGGTGGAAGAGGTCGCCAAGCGCAATGGCGGTTTGCAGGTCCGTTTCTCCTCGGGCGGCGAGGGCGGCTCGATCGACGCCGACCAGGTCCTGCTCGCCGTCGGCCGCGTGCCCTATACGCAGGGTCTCGGAGCCGAGAAGGCGGGCGTCAAGCTCGAGCGCGGTCGCGTCGTGGTCGATGAGCACCTGCATACGGCAGCAGACGCTGTCTGGGCCATCGGAGACGTGATCGGCGGGATCATGCTCGCGCACGTTGCGTCCTATGAGGGCGTTTGTGCGGTCGAGAACATCGTCGGCCACGGCAACCGAATCCCTGACTACCACGCCGCGCCGAACTGCATCTACACCGACCCGGAGATCGCTCATGTCGGGCTCGGCGAAAAAGAGGCGAAGGACAAGGGACTAGACGTCAAGGTCGGGCGCTTCCCGTTCACCGCCTCCGCACGAGCGCTAACGCTGGGTCAGCCAGAGGGCTTCGTCAAGGTGATCGCGGACGCAGGCTCGGGCAAGTTGCTCGGCGCCCACATCATCGGCCCGCGGGCCACGGACCTGATCGCGGAGGCGACACTTGCGGTGCAGAACGGGCTGACCCTCGAGCAGATCGACCTCACGATCCACGCCCACCCCACGCTGCCGGAGTCGCTGATGGAGGCGGCGCTGGCCGCACAGGGGCGGGCGATCCACATTGCTAACCGACGCACGGCCACTCCCGCCGCATCCGTTGGTTCCACCCCCCCGCCCGCCGGGGCCGTGCCGGCAGCGGCGAACTCCCCGGCGAGCGCGGAGGTAAGTGCTCAAACCTCCAACCTTCAAAATCATGAGCACCAAATGGAGGCACCGGTCAAGTCCAAGACTCCCCCACCCCCTGCTGCGATTACGCCGAAGGCGCTCGAGCTGACGAAGCACAACCGCGACTTCCTGCTCGGCCTGCATCGCGAGATGCAGCTCATCCGCCGTTTCGAGGAACGGGCGCAGGAGCAGTACACGAAGGCGAAGATCGGCGGCTACTGCCACCTGAACATCGGAGAGGAGGCGACCGTCGTCGGCGGCATCCACGCTCTCAAGCTGAACGACTACATCTTCACGAGCTATCGCGAGCACGGGCACGCGATCGCGCGTGGAATCGACCCGAAGGCGGTCATGGCCGAGCTCTTCGGCAAAGAGACCGGCACGTCACATGGCCGCGGCGGCTCGATGCACATGTTCGACGCGGACCTGCGCTTCATGGGCGGATACGGAATCGTCGGCGGCCACCTTCCGCTTGCGGTCGGCGGCGGCTGGGCGGTGCGGTACCGCAAAGAGAAGGACGTGGTGTTCTGCATGTTCGGCGACGGCGCCACGAACATCGGCGCGTTCCACGAGTCGCTCAACTTCTCGAAGGTCTTCAAGCTGCCCGTAGTCTGGTTCTGCGTGAACAACCGATATGGGATGGGCACGCCGGTCGAGGCCGCGTCGGCGGTGGCGGACATCTACAAGAAGGCCTGCGCCTACGACATGGAGTCGATCCAGGTCGACGGGATGAACCTTCGCGAGGTGATGCTGAAGACCAGCGAGATCGTCGAGAAGACCCGCGCGGACTCGGAGCCGAGATTCATCGAGGCCCTGTGCTACCGCTTCAAGGGCCACTCCGTCGTCGACCCTGACAAATACCGACCCGCGGAGGACAAGGAGAAGTTCCGCAAGGCCGATCCCATCGTCGCGTTCGAGCACGAACTCGAGACGAGCGGCCTCGCGGACGAGGAGGACTTCAAGAAGGTCCGGCAGGAGGTCGACGCCGAGGTCCAGGAGGTCGTCCGCTACGCCGACGAGAGCCCCGACCCGAAGGCCGAGGACCTCTACAAGTACACGTATGCCGGTGAGTGGGAGAACCGGCCCGAGCTCCGGGGGGATCCACTCTGATGGCGGTTAAAGCACCCGCCGGGCGCGCGCAGGGCACACCTGATGCCACCGACGAGAAGCTTTATCGCGTCGCTCTGCGCGAGGCGCTGAACGAGGAGATGGAGCGCGACGACAGCGTGTATCTCATCGGCGAGGACATCGGCAAGTTCGGCGGCGCCTACCGCGTGACCGACGGCCTTCTTGATCGCTTCGGCGCGCAGCGCGTAGTCGATGCGCCGATAGCCGAAGAGGTGATCGTCGGCTGTGCGATCGGTTCCGCGATGCTCGGCCTGCGGCCGGTCGTGGAGCTCATGACGATCAACTTCTCTCTCGTCGCTTACGACCAGATCGTCAACAACGCGGCGAAGATTCGCTACATGTTCGGCGGTGAGGCGAAGGTGCCCATGGTGATCCGCATGCCGGGCGGCGCCGGACATCAACTCTCAGCCCAGCACTCACACAGCCTCGAGGTTCTCTACGGCCTGATCCCCGGCCTGCTCGTGGTAGCGCCGACCACTCCCGAAGACGCGAAGGGCATGCTCAAGTCGGCGATCCGCAGCGACAACCCGGTGATGTTTCTCGAGTCGATGAGCCTATACAACGTGCGCGGCATCGTCCCCCCCGGCGACTACACCACGCCGCTTGGAAAGGCGGCGCTCCGCCGCAGCGGCAGCGACGTGACCATCGTCGGCGTCTCGAGAATGGCGGTGCTCGCGCATGAGGCGGCCAAGCAGCTCGAGGAAGAGGACGTGGACGCCGAGGTCATCGACCTCCGCTCGATCCGACCCATCGACTGGGAGCCCATCGTGGAGTCGGTGCGCAAGACAGGCCGCTGCGTGGCGGTCGAGGAGGGCTGGTCGACCTACGGCGTCACGGCCGAGATCGCGGCCGGCGTGTCGGAGCGCTGCTTCGACTACCTGGACGCACCTGTGCGGCGCCTGGGCGGCGCGCAGGTGCCGATGCCCTACAGCCTCCCGCTCGAGAAGGCGTCGATCCCCACCAGCGAGAACATCAAGCAGCTTGTCCGCACCGTGGTCGGAAAATAAACCGATGACTGATGTAAATATGCCCAAGCTCTCCGACACGATGGAGGAGGGCACCATCGTCGAATGGAAGAAGAAGACCGGCGATGAGGTGAAGCAGGGCGACGTGCTCGCCGAGGTCGAATCCGACAAGGCCACGTTCGACCTGGAGGCCGAGACCGGCGGCGTGCTCTCGATTCTCGTGGAGCAAGGGGTGCCGGCGAAGATCGGTGCGCCGATTGCCACGATCGGGGAAGCCTCGGCCGCGCCTGCCAAGGGCAAATCCGCCGCGCCATCGGCCGCCGCCAAGCCCAAAGCACCTGAGCCGCCAGCGCAGGTGGCCGAAGAGGAGAAGCCGCGGGCCGCCGCCTCCGCCCCACCTCGCGAGGAGCCGGCAGATAAGACAGAAGAGACAGAAGAGACAGAAGAGCCAGATGAGATCGATGAAAGGGCCGCCGAGCCGGCCGCAACCAGCGGCGATGATGGCCAGCACCTCAAGGCCTCGCCCCTGGCCAAGCGTCTTGCGGCCGACATGGGTATCGACCTCGCGTCGCTGAAGGGGAGCGGACCAGAAGGGCGAATCGTCAAGGAGGACGTCCTCGCCGCCGCCGGCACGACCAGGCCGGCGGAGCGCCGCCGCCCCGTGGCTGCGCCGCGCCAGGCCGGACCGGACGTCGAGCTCATCGACCCGTCGCGCATGCAGGCGACCATCGCCCGGAGGATGATGGAGGCAAAGTCGACCGTACCCGAGTTCACGGTCACGGTCGAGGCCCGCGTGGACCAGGCGGTCAGCATGCGCCAGCAGCTCAAGGACTCGGTCCCAGGCGCGGACAAGGTGACGATGACCGACATGCTCGTGCGCGCCTGTGCGCTCGCGCTTCGGAAGTTCCCCGAGGTCAACAGCTCGTGGGTCGACGGGCGCTTCCAGCGGAAGCGAGCGGTCAACATCGGCCTGGCGGTGGCGCCGAGCCAGGGCATGGGTTTGCTCGTCCCGGTCGTCCACGACGCCGACGCCAAGGACCTCGTCCAGATCTCGATCGAGTCGCGGCAGGTCATCGAGCGCGCTCGCTCGGGGCGCCCCAACGAAGGTGATCTGAGTGGTGCGACGTTCTCGATCTCCAACCTCGGCATGTTCGGGGTCGACGAGTTCGTGGCGATCATCAATCCCCCGGAGGCCGCGATCCTCGCAGTGGGGGCGATCAAAGACGTCCCGCTGATCGAGGATGGACGGATCGTGCCCGGCAAGGTGATGCGGATGACCCTGACGGTCGACCACCGCGTGTTCTACGGAGCCACCGCCGCGCAGTTCATGGCCGAGGTGAAGCGCCTCATCGAGAATCCCGTCACGCTGGTGGTGCCACCCACCCGGTAGCGATCGAGTCGGTTACTGCGGTCGCGCGGCTTCGAATTGCCAGACCGCGGCTGAGATGCTTGCGATCAGCTGCCAGCCGGCCGCGTCACCAAGACCGTCGGTCATCACCACCAGGACGTACGCGCCGTCGGGACCCGATGTGACCAAGGCCGCATCGTTGTCGACCAGGTCGATGGTTCCGGTCTTGTGCACGGCCGTGACGCCGGCCACTCCCGCCGGGACCCCGCTCTCGGTCCTGGTGTCCGTCAGCATCGGATAGAGCCATGCCTGCGCCGCCGCGCCTCCGAGGTCGCCAAGCGCCTCGACGTCCCAGAGAGTGGCCAGGTCAGACGAAGTTGTCGTGTTGGCCGAGAAGAACTCGGAGCTGGTCGCTCCGACCGAGGCAGCCCACACGTTGAGCGCGTCGGGGCCGCCCACATCGCGCACGAGCATGTGACCGGCGGTGTTGTCTGAGTAAATACCTGCGCGCAAGGCCAGCTCGTTGCGGGTGAAGCAGGCTCCGACCGCGTAGTCGTCGAACCAGCCGCTCTCGTAGTCGTCGGATTGAAAGCAAACCACGCCGTTGGGATCCGTCTTGCCCTCGGCGATGTTCTCCGCTTCGAGCATCAGCGCCGCCAGCTTGTAGGTGCTTGCGGCGGTGAAGACCTCGCCGCCGTTCACGGACCAGCCGACCGGGTCTGTGCCGCCGAGCTCGACCAGGGTCATACCCACCGACGCGCCACCGGCCGTGGCGACCACGGCATCCAGCGCCACGGCGAGCTGGCTGACATCCCGCACGGAGGTCGGCAAGGGTGAGAGAGATGCGGCGCCGCTTGATCCGACCTGGCTTGGCCGCGAGCCCGCCAGATTCGGGATCACGCCAATGGCGGTGTACGGCGCGACGGAGGATGCAGGCGCCCTCAACTTGGCCTGAACGTCGATCGCGCCGATCGCCACTGAAGCCGTGACTCCGATCGCCGCCACGCTTGCCCAAAGGCGCTGTCGCCGCACTGTGGATCACACGCTGGGCATCCGACCTGGGGGTTCCCTCAAACCGCAATGTGGACCTGTTGTGAAAGCAACACGCGTTCGCTATGCATTAGGGCGGCGGGAGCCCCGGGAGCCGCGCATACCGCCGCCATGGCTCTGCGATCGTGGCGCGACAGGCTCCAACTTGGAGTGGCGGTTTTCATTGGCATCGCGGTCGCCCTGCTCATAGGTCCGACGTACCTGCGACCACTACCGATGTGGTCGAAGCTGCTGCTGATCGTCGTGGGTTGCGCCTTCATAGCGACGGTTGCGATCTACAGCCGTCGCCGGGCACGCCGCGTCTAGCTCGCCTGCCGCCCGCAGGGCCTAGTGTCCTGACCCATTGAAATCTTTCCGTTTGGCCTTGGCCATGATGTCGTCT